>WJJC01000062.1 GCA_014729945.1 Candidatus Bathyarchaeota archaeon | reverse complement strand
TATGCGTATACATAATGTAACAGCTATTTTTGTATTAGCAGAATATATGAAGAAAAATGGCTACGATGGAGCCTATAGTCTATCGCCAGATTTAGGTCGTAAAGAGATAGTTGAACAAGTAAGCACTGTTATGGGAGGGGGCTTTGCTTTCTTCGAGAAGGTACGGGACAAATACACCGGTAAAACCTCTATGGTTGTAAAAGATCTGGACCTCAAAGGAGAGAAGGTAGTCATCTTTGATGATATCATAAGCAGTGGAGGCACCATGTCAAGGGCAATTCGCGGTCTCAAGGAACAGGGAGCAGGAAAAGTAGCAGCCGTATGTACACATGCTCTACGGGTGCCTGGCGCCAATGAGAAACTAAAAAACGCTGGAGCGGATAAGATAGTAGCAACAGACACAGTTGACTCTGTTTACGAGACTGTATCAGTTGCTGGGCTAATAGCCGACTATCTACGGAAGATATAACCGATACTTATTTCCCCTACCCCGTGTGTCTCTAATCTGAAACAATGATAAGTAGCAAGATCAAACTAAAAGTGCAAACCGTTAAAGCGGTTAAAGACCCTGAAAAACGAGAAGCATTTCAAATAGATTTCGTTGAAGTTAGGAGTAAGCCACCTATGGTTATGATGAGTAACCCTGAGGTTCCTGAGGAGATTAACCAGATGGTAGTACAGGTCACAAAAAGTTTCCAGGGTATGATGCCGGGAACACAGGAGAACACATATGAGCAGAGAAAGCTAACAATGATTCTAACTGGGGAGGAATTGGAGAGTCTTAACTTGAAACCTTATCCCAACCAGTTATATGAGCTTGTTATAAGTAATAAATCACTAGACTTCAAACAACTATAAATCTCTAGATTCTAAACGTGATTAATATGCCGAGTATTTTCGATATCCAGGTAGGTAACTGGAATGAGGAAGTAGCCAACGAAGAAAAACCTGTGGTGGTTGAGTTCTGGCACCATAAATGCCCCGTATGCATACAGATGAAACCAATATACAAATCACAGTCAGAGAAATACGGGAACGAAGTAAAATTCACTCGGATGAACCTCTTGGATAGCAGGGAGAACCGTAAATTCGCTATAGCGAATGGTGTAAGAAGTACCCCAACTTTTGTGGTCTTCTGTGAAGATACCCCCGTTGGACACATAATAGGATACAGGGAACCAGATAAATTCGACAAAGAACTGAATACAATACTAACCCATATTGACAGCTGTTTAAAATCCACCCCAATCAAAGCATGAGGTATAAAATTGTATGACCTTGTCATAATTGGGGGAGGCCCAGCCGGGTTAACAGCGGGCATATACGCAGGGAGAGCAAAACTACAAACCCTCATATTAACAGGTCAGGTTCCCGGTGGTCAGATTTTCTTAACGTATAGTGTGGAAAATTATCCGGGATTCCCTGATTCAATAAGTGGCCCAGATCTTGTTGAGAAGATGATGGCTCAGGTTAAGCGATTTGGCGCTGAGATACGTAGGGAAAAGGCAAGTAGAGTTGATTTCTCATCTACTCCGTACAGGATATATGTTGGGAAAGATGAGATTCTAACTAGATCCGTTGTAATTGCAACAGGTTCCAGTAATAGTTTACTGAGATTGGAATCTGAGAAACGATTAATGGGTCGGGGAGTATTCGTATGCGCTACTTGTGATGCGGCTTTATATGAGGATCTAAGGGTTGTAGTGGTCGGTGGAGGTGAGTCCGCCCTCCAGGAAGCATTAGATTTAACAAGGTACGCTAAAAAGGTTATAATAGTTCACCGTGGACCAAGGTTCACAACCTCAAGGTACCTCATAGATGCGGTGGAAGCTAGCAATAATATAGATACCGTGATGCATCACACTGTTGAGGAAATCTTGGGCGCTGACTTCGTTGAGGGTGTGAGGATTAAAGATAACTTTTCTGAGGAAGAGCGTCTTATTAAAACCGATGGGGTTTTGATTGCTATTGGCTGGGTTCCTAATACAGCGTTATTCCAAGACGAACTGGAGTTAACTGAGCAAGGATACATAGTAGCTGATGGTGTATTCACGAGTAAACCAGGAATATTTGTTGCTGGAGACTTAAATGATACAAAATACAGGCAATTAGTAACCGCATGTAGTAGTGGATGTAAGGCTGCATTAGAATCAGATAAATATGTACAGGAAAACCCACAATGAGTCAATTGAAGATCACTTTTCTAGGCACTAGTGGTAGTATGCCCACTCCACAGAGAGGCTCATCCAGTGTGGTTATGCGAAGGGGGCGAAAATTAATCATGTTTGACTGCGGAGAGGGAACCCAGAGACAGATGACTAGGGCACATATTGGTTTTCAGCGTCCCATGAAGATACTAATATCTCACATGCATGGTGATCATGTGCTTGGTTTACCGGGCATGCTCCAGAGTATGTCCTTGCTTGGGCGTGAGAAGCCACTGCACATTTATGGTCCAGTTGGATTAGTTGATTACGTTAAAGCGTTTAGTGAGTCTTTAGGTGGCCCCGGCTTTCCTGTAATCCTATACGAGATTCAAGAACAGGGGATAATATATGATTCTGATTTTTATCATATCCTTGCTATTAAAGCGATACATAGATCCACTGCTTGGAGTTATGTATTCATCGAGAAGCCTAGACCTGGACGTTTTTATCCCGATAAAGCTAGGGCCCTAGGTGTCCCCGAGGGTAAACTATGGGGAAGGCTACAGAGAGGAGAATCAGTGACCTACAATGATGATACTGTTCACTCAGATCAGGTGACTGGACCAATTAGACCCGGCAGGAAGATTGTATATAGTGGTGACACTGCACCAAATCCAGAATTAGTGAAGGTATCTAGGAATGCTGACCTGTTGATCCATGAGGCCACGTTTATGGAGGAACTAGATGATCGAGCAGCTGAGGATGGGCATACTACTGCTGCTCAAGCCGCGAAGTTAGCCCGTGAAGCAGATGTGGATAAACTGGTTTTAACGCATATTAGTTCAAGGTATCCAGATCCGGAGATGGTTAGAAATGAGGCACAGGAGTACTTTGATAATGTTATAATTGCTGAGGATTTAATGGAGATTGATGTTTCGTTAAAGTAGGTCCCTTAGATACTCGATATTATGATACATTTCTGTGTATGACTCTATTACAAGCCACCCCTCAAAACCGGCATCATCTAGGGCATCTAATACTTTCCTCCAGTTAATATCTCCCTCCCCCAATGGGAGATGAGTATCCTTATCCCCCCAGTTATCGCTAACATGCACATGTTTAATCTTATGACCGAATTTCTCGATAAACCGGTACTCCTCACTTTGGAGATGTGCGTGACCCACATCGAGTACATAACTCATTGAAGGTTCCATCTCCTCGTCGAATAGATCAAAATCATCAACTGTGACAAGCAGATATGGTGTTGGATTTGGAACATTCTCCATAAGGCAATCAACACCATACTCACCAGCATAACGCATCAACCAGTGGAGACTTCTAATGTTAAGCTCCCATGATCTTCCTCTTGAGAATGGTTCAGTTGCCGTGGTCCATCCGGGGTGTAACACTAGACACTCAGCATCTAGCTCTGATGAGAACCTGATGGATGCTCTTATCCTTTTTAGAATCCATTCACGGATAAGATCATCATCTGCCGCTAGGTTTGTATCCGCATAAGGAGCGTGAATACTATATTCTAGATTATAATTAGATGCTAGTTCCTGTAGACGTTCTACTATTCTAGGGTTAAGAGCATGTTTTCCACTGTCAGCCAACTCGATGCGTTTAACCGGTAGTTCAACGAGTTTGTTCAGAATATTCTCTAGTGACTCATTGAGAAGGTGTAGCGTGGAGGCGGCTATCTTCATATGTTTCTTCTATTCATGTGTATGACTAAATAAGCCTTTTATGTATCCTAGGATTGGTTACTGGACAACCGAGTAGTCTTTTTCTCTCCAATCACTAATACCCTCATACATGTGATATAGATTCAAGAACCCGGCTTCTTCCAATAATTCAACGGCTATAGTGCTTCTATTTCCAGTCCTACAATACACTAGGATTTTTTCCTCTTTATCCAGTTCATCTAAGCGGTTCTCAAGATCATCGACAGGAATATTAATGGCGCCCTCAATGTGCCCATCATTGTATTCTGATATGGTTCTTACATCAAGAATAACTAAATCAGGGGTTTTATCGATTAAATCGGCGGCTTCTTGGACCGTAACATCCTCATATTCTCCCTTCTTTAGATAATTGGCTGTATAAATCCCAGCTACAACGGCTAACAAGGCTACAGCAATAATTACAATTAATGCGCTTTTTCGTGACACTTTCAAGTTGTTTCAAAGTACCTGGTTCTTACATGACTTTTATGATTGACTATTTAGTTAGCCTTTTAACTGGTCGTTTAAAAGATCGAACTAGTAAGTGATTAATATGGTAAAAGTATTAGACGGAGTCTACTGGGTAGGTACAGTAGACTGGGATATTAAGAATTTCCACGGATACCTCACACATCGTGGAACCTCCTATAATTCATACTTGGTTGTATCAGATAAGATCGCACTGGTTGACACGGTAAAAGCGCCATTCTATGAGACTTGGGTAAGACACATCAAGGAATACGTGAACCCAGAAGAGATTAATTATCTTGTTAGTAATCATGCTGAACCCGATCACAGCGGAGCCCTCTACAAGTTTCATAAAGAAGAAGCACCACAGGCGGAGATAATCGCCTCTGATAGAGGAAAGAAAACTTTGATCAAGTATTATGGAGAGATACCTATAACCACGACCAAGGAGAAGAAAGAGATTAACCTCGGTAACAAAACCCTAAGTTTTGTACCGGTTCCTATGGCTCACTGGCCTGATAGCATGGTGAGTTACATTCCTGAAAATAAACTCTTATTGAGTAATGACGCCTTTGGTCAGCATATTGCTAGTGTTGCACGGTTTGATGATGAGATTGATCCTGATTTGCTATGGCATGAGGTTGAGGCATATTATGCAAATATTTTGATGCCTCTTAGAGGTGCTGTGGGTAGAGCTCTGAAGGCTTTAGAGGGGGTATCCATTGAGATTATTGCTCCAAGTCATGGCGTTATTTGGCGTAATGATCTTGAAGGTGTATTGAACAAGTATACTCAATGGGTTGATGGATATACCGAGCCCAAAGTAGTCATCCCTTATGATACAATGTGGAAGAGCACGAAGGAATTGGCATACGCAATAGCGGAAGGTGTAGCGTCGGAAGGTGTTGAATGCAGGGTTTACAACCTTACAGAGAATCACCGGAGCGATGTGATGACTGATATCCTTGAAGCCAGTGCAGTGCTGGTCGGAAGCCCAACCTTAAATAACCACGTATATCCAAGTGTCGCCGAGTTTTTAGCCTATATGCGTGGACTCAAACCAATGAATAAGATTGGATTTGGGTTCGGAAGCTATGGATGGGGCGGTGGGGCGAAACGCTTCATAGATGATCAGATGAAGCTAGCTGGTATTGAAATAATTGATAGCAACATTGATTGTACTTACAAGCCAAGGGATGATGAATGGCAGGCAGCTTACGACTTCGGTGTAATGGTGGCTAAGAAGATTCGGGAGTAAATCCTTTTTATTTATATAAATACGTATTTTATGTAGAAAGACATCTGGAGCCAAGTTAGTACAGTGCTTAGAAGAGCTCCCATGGTTAACTGTAATTTACTGTGTGCTTTTAATTCAAGCCTAGCCCAGATAACGGGTAGTACCAGTAAGAATAATGGAAGCAATCTTGTTCCAAGTAGATAAACCAGTGCTGTGACTGGGCTTGTAACTCCTGATGCGTGTATACTGATCTTCCATTTCAAAGTGATAGTGGCTAACACGATGCCATTGATGATATAGCAAGCCATTAAAGCTGTTATTGGGGCAGGTGCTTGTACAATAATTAATGTGATGGTGCCCAGCAGATAGCTGAAGATAGTTGTCAGGAAAGGGGTGAAACGCTCGTTTCTTTCTGTGGCATAAAAATCGCTTATGATATTCATCTTGAGTAATAATACTACTCCAATCATTGGTAATGCGCAACCGAAAAAGCTTGTAATATAGAATAGCTTCCAAGTGGCTCCATTACCAAATTTTATGATCAATGGAATGAATGTGGCTAAAGTAATCAATGGAGCATTCATTAACGCAGATATAGATGAAGCCAGTTTTCCTTTATCCACTTTATTTATACTCCTTGCAGCAATTAGAGACTAGGTTGCTTATTTATGTTTACCTTAATTATCTATATAGAGACTTTTTATTAAAAATTAAGTTAATTTTTCTTTCTCTTCCAGGGTAGTGCAACATACCTTGATTTCTTCGCCTTCACCATCAATGATTACTGTCATTAATTGACACTCTTCATCTTCTGCAACCTGATCACATATCTTGCATTTAATCATCTTTTTCATGTTGTTTTTCCTCTTTGTATTTCTTTACAGCTTCATGTAATGCATCTGCGGCTAGGTTGCTACAATGCATCTTTACTGGTGGTAGTCCATCTAGTGCATCTGCTACATCCTGTCTGCTGATCTCCAGCGCCTCATCCAGTGTTTTACCTTTCGCTAATTCTGTGGTCATGCTGCTTGTTGCTATCGCGGCGCCACAGCCAAAGGTCTTGAATTTGATATCCTCAATCTTATCCTCCTTGACCTTGATATACATGGTCATCATATCTCCACAGACCGGGTTGCCTACTGTTCCTTCAGCGTCTGCGTCTTCTATTTCACCAACGTTACGAGGATTCTTGAAGTGATCCAAGACTTTATCGCTATACATCTTTTTTTAACTCCTCCGGGGTCAGTGGTGACATATTTCTAAGTCGTTGCACTATGTCCGGAAGTTTATCAACCACGTATTCCATCTGTCGGTGGTTATTATTCTTTCCCAACGTAAAGACAAGACTACCATGAGCTTCCTCATGTTTTAACCCACAGGCTAGTAATGTGTGGCTGGGTTCTAATGTTTTTGCTGCACAAGCGGATCCTGTGCTAAGTTGGATTCCTTCAGAGTCAAGACTCATGATTAAGGCTTCTCCCTCAATGTAGTTGTACCTAATGTTTACATTGTTGGGGAGTCTTTTGGTTGGGTGGCCGTTAAGATAGCTCTTGGGTATCGTGTCTAATAGTTTGGTTATAAGGAAGTCCCTTAACTTTGTTAGGTGCTTGGAATTTTCATCCATCTCCTCTAATGCTATTTCAACTGCTTTTGCTAATCCCATTATTCCGGGGATGTTCTCAGTCCCTGATCTGAGGCCATTTTCTTGTCCTCCTCCGATCATATGCGGGGTTAATCTAATCCCTTTTCTAATGTAAAGTGCCCCAACACC
>WJJC01000006.1 GCA_014729945.1 Candidatus Bathyarchaeota archaeon | reverse complement strand
GTCTCGGCTATCTCCGATGCGAACTCCAGTTCCTCCTCTGTCCATCCTGGATGACCTACTTCACGCATGTTAGAGGTCACTAATTCGCTGAGGGTCCTGTTTGGTATCTTGTTATAGATGGCTGCGATAAGGTCGATCTTTACCTCGGTATCGGTCATCATGGCTGCGCCTTCTGCGATCTTATTGATGCGTGAATAGATGGTATCCACCTGTGACCGCTCAGGCGCCCTGATATAGTACCATGAACGAGCATAATCCGGTACAACATTGGGTTGTCCTCCACCCTCCTCGATGACGTAGTGGATCCGGGCTTCCTGTACCACGTGTTCACGCAGATAGTTGACCCCGATGTTCATCAACTCGATGGCGTCCAGCGCACTTCTGCCCTGTTCGGGACTGCCAGCCGCGTGAGCCGTCTTGCCGTGGAACTCGTATTTCACGCTATTAACCGCGTTGCTGGATGCTAGTCCCGCAACGTTCATGCCGCCCGGGTGGTGACTCAGGCAAGCGTCAACACCCTTGAAGTAGCCCTCCCTCACGAGGTAGGCTTTTCCGTCATAGTTCTCCTCAGCGGGGCTGCCATAGACTTTGATGGTGCCCTTGATTTCTTCTTTCTCCATTACTTGTTTGGTGGCGATGGCTGCCATGAAGCCGCTGGTGCCGTGGATGTTATGTCCGCAGCCGTGTCCGGGTCCGTCTTCTATCAGCCATTCCTTGTGTGGTACTGGTTTGTTGCTGATACCGGGTAGGGCATCGTACTCACCCATGAATCCGATTACTGGTTCTCCCTCGCCCCATGTGGCTACGAATGCTGTGGGCATCCCGGCTACCCCGTGCTCCACCCTGAAGTCATGTTCCCGCAGAGTGTCCACATGAAGCTGAGCGGATTTATGCTCTACTAGGCCTAGCTCCGCGTACTCCCACACCTTATCGCTTACCTCGATGAACTCCTCACGGTGTTCATCGATCCATTTCCATGCAGTTTCCTTGATCATATCTTATAGAATGGGTGCGTGGATGTAAAAAAGGTGCGAAAAACTCTAAGGGGTTATATGATGGTATAGGGGTCTTGTTGTCATGAAAGTCGTAGGCGTTAGCGGTGGAGCGAAAACGGATGGTAACACGTTTAAACTAGTGCGGGCGGTGTTGGACGGGGCTCTTGAGGCGGGTCACACGGTTGTTACCTGGAGGCTCAAGGATACCTATATCGGTCACCTAGGATACCTAGAGGGGGAGACCTTACTCCCATTAGATGATTTTGAGAAGATGCAGCCGGATCTGGAGTCCATGGGGGCATTGGTGCTAGGTGCACCGGTCTGGTATGGACAAGTAGATACCCGGACACTGAACTTTATCACCCGGGCCTATTACTATAACCGTTCGTATAGTGAGGAGAACGCTGAGAAGTGGCCGAGGGCCCAACCAGTCAACATCCTTACCTATGAGCGTGAGGAGGAGGACGTCTATGATCACTTACTGGAGTGGCTGGATGGCATATGGGACTGGTATGGTATGAAGAAGTCCATCAACATAGTGGCCGCGGGTACAACCAAGAAACCTGTCGAGGAAAGAGATGAGCTACTGGAGAAAGCTAAAGAGGTAGGCAGGAATCTCTAAGATAAATCTTTAAACCAGACAAGGTTAGGCTGTAGGATATAATGAGTCATGTTATGGACATCCCATCCTTAATCCTGTTATCAGTGGGGTTAGCCATGGACGCTTTCAGTGTAGCTCTGGTAGCTGGATTCGGTCTAGGCAAGATCAAGTTCATGGATACGGCGAAGGTGAGCTCAAGTTTCGGTGTAGCACACATAGTGATGCCTATATTAGACTGGTTAATGGGATCCACTATCATCGGGTTTATCCAGAGATGGGATCACTGGGTTGCCTTCATATTACTGGCCTTCGTTGGGGGGAGGATGATCCAGGAGGGTTGGGATGAGGCTTCGGGGGAGATAAACGCCTGTGATTTGCTTAACTTTACCAGTCTGGTTATGTTTACAGTTGCTGTGAGTATTGATGCGTTAGCGGTGGGTCTTAGTTTTAGCCTCCAAGAGCTGAGTATCTGGGTGCCCAGCCTCTATATGGGTGCGGGTACCCTTGTTTTCACGTTTATCGGGCTCACTATCGGGAATAAGACGGGGGCGAGGTTCGGTAAGAAGGCTCAGATCGTGGGGGGATTGATACTGATATTTATTGGTTTACGAGTCGTTATAACACATATCTTCCAATAGTTCAGGCAACTCAGTTAGCTTGTTTATCACAGCATCTGGGTTTAGTTTCCTGAGTGTCGATTCACTGTATTCACGAGTGTTAATGAGGACGAAAAAACCGCCTGCCTCTTTACATGCGTAGCCGTCATGATCTGAGTCACCGACGTATATGAAGTCGCCTTGGGGGTACATATCTAGTATTCTATTGATTGGCTCTGGGTCTGGTTTTATGAAGCGGCATTCGTCCCGTGTGACTGAGTGCTTGAAGTAGTCGCCGAAGCAGTCATAGTCACGGTGTCTGCTTATTCTATCATAGGATTCCCGACTGGCGGTGGTTACAAGCCCCATCGTGTAACCGAGTTTCTTCAAAGATTCCAGGCCATTTAATGTGTCGGGGAGTAGTACGCTGATCTCGTGATCCGCTCGCTCCTCTGCCATGAAGGGTTTATTGATCTCATCCATAATTAGCTGGATTTCGTCAAGTGGGTGGTTGTTCTCTTCTAGGTGGCGTCTGGTGGTGTTCCAGATCAATGCCATCCTGTCTAGAGGTACTACTTTTTCTGTGGGTACACCGTGTTTGATTACTATTTTCTTCATCTGTTGTTTAATGGATATATAGGGCTCATAGTGGGT
>WJJC01000061.1 GCA_014729945.1 Candidatus Bathyarchaeota archaeon | reverse complement strand
TCATTTCATCGAGGAAATGATATACTGTAGCTCTGGAGACTTTTTTTCACCGTTCTTTTTGACCTGTGTCCAAATTTCCTTTGTAGTTAGTGTTTCCATTGTCGTTTTCCAGAGAACCTTAAGGGTTTGAATCTGCCATTCACGGAATAGGGTTCTTAGACCTTTGTTATCTGGATTATATTTTATAGCAGATTTCATCAATATTTTTTGGTTTTTTTCTGGATTAATCTCTACTGAAATAATTTTCAGTTTTCCCGGTTACAATATTCTTAAAAATATGTTGAATTAGCTGGGGCGTACCACCATATTATACAGATCTGCTTCTGCTGCTATATAGCCGAATCCAGCCCACCCCTCGACGCTGATTATCTCGCGCAGTATTTCAACCGCTTTGTCAGTGTTATCATTGTAATTATGCCAGTTTGCAACGCCGTACCCTATTGTTACCATACCTAGATCACCCAAGTCTCTAGCTTCCTTCAATAAATTTTCTGCAGACATTACTCCTTTGTACATAAGCAGGCATTTATAGTAGTGAAAGTTCTCAATCACATCCATCTCTGCTTTTATTCTTTCTAGAACCTTCTCCGCTTCTTTCTCCATGGATAAGCGTCTTAGAGTCATGTATTGCCAGTGGGCGGTTGCTATTACTTTATCATCTATTTCTGAGACCTGCATGCATTTCTCATATGATTGTATAGCTTTCTTAAATTCTCCTTTTAGATAGTATGCTAATCCTAGGTGATACCATATGTTGAAATGAAGACTGCTGACGGGTACTCCTTTCTCATTAGGTATACCATCAGGTTCCACCTCATCTGGTTTTCCCTCGATTAACTCCGTGGCTTTCTCAAGGTTATCGATGGCTTGCTCGAAGAATCTCAGGGATATGAATCTGTGACCTCTATGCCTGTACATTCGAGGGTCGTCTGGGTGTTTTTCTATCCCCATACTATATATGGCGATTGATTCTCTGAATCTACCTAGATATGCTGTTCTCCTTCCCAGCCAGATTATGTTATCCGCATTGTTAGGGTCTTCTTCCCAGTTCTTTAATGCTTCGTCGTATAGTTTTTTCTGTTTATTCATTATCTCTGGGCGTAGAGGTGTTTTATACAATGGATTTCCGAATAGACTGAAAGTCTCGGGTTCCTTGGGCAGTTTTATTGTTGGCATCTTTTTCACGGGAATACTCTTTGATAGGGTTGGCTGGGTTTAAATTTGATGTAAGGTTTTAAGTGAGACTGTTTATTCTAGGTGGAAAGAGGGTTACCTTTGAGTGAAGGACGTAACTGGAATCGAACACAGACCGCTATGGCTATAATTATAATTATCATGGTTAGTGGTTTTATTGGGCTCTTTTTCTGGGAGCCAGATGAAGACATATCGTTTAGTAAGGAAGGGACAATAGGTGTCATAGAGGTTTACGGTGTTATTGATAGTCCCAGTTACGCTAGCATATTGTCATCAGCCGTGGAGGAAGCCCTCACGGATAATAGTGTAAAAGCCATAGTTTTGGAGATAGACAGCCCTGGGGGTTCTGCTTATCTCATTGAGCAGGTTTACCTCGATCTTCTTGAGTTGAAGAGCGATAAACCTGTTGTTGCTTCTGTGTCGATGGCTTTGTCAGGTGGTTACTATATCGCGGTGTCTGCTGATCATATTGTTTCTCTTCCATCTGCTATGGTTGGTAATGTGGGTGTCATTGGTACTGGTCCCGGGTGGGTTGTTCCAAGCGAACAAACGCTTGAGACCGGGCCAAATAAGATTACAGGCTTCAGTCCCGAGCAATTTCCCTTCGACTTGACAACTGTCTTGAAGAGTTTTAGTGACGCCGTTGAGAATGGGCGTGGAGATGCTTTGGCTATCCCGATGAGCACTGTGACTAGAGGATCTATCTGGATTGGAACCGACGCTAAAGATGATGGGTTAGTGGATTCTCTCGGTTCAAAGCAGAGTGCCATTAAGTATGCGGCTGATTTGGTTGAACTTGATGATTACGAAGTAGAGTCACTGGTCGCCCGTGTGGCCAATAATACAGAGACTGTAGAACTTAGATATCCAACAGTGGATGAGCTAAATGAGAAAAATCCCCCACCAGCACTTTACTATCTCTATATACCGGAGAATATATTGTCTCAGAGCAGCGAATCCCAGAATGAAACCGAGTCAATGGAAGTAACCTCTGTTCGTGGAGATGTATTGGTGGATGCTACTCATGGAAACGCTATCGGTCCATGGATACTGGATGTATTCACCCGTCTATTAACTGAGGAGGGTCTCTATGTAGGATATGCGGAGACTTGGAGTAGTCTTGAGGATGCTCTCAACGAGACGAAGGCGCTCGTAGTAGCTTGTCCTAGTATGTACTATTCTAATGAAGAATATGAGACCATAAGAGATTGGGTGAACCGTGGAGGTATGTTGATTTTACTCGGAGACGCGAGCTCTGATTTCCTCAGCGTTAGTACCCTTCAAGGTCCTTTGAATAGTCTCAGTGATCACTGGGGTATTCATTATGGTAACGGGTACCTTTATGACATGGAGAAGAACTATGGTTTCTATAGAAACATAGTTGTGGATGATATCCGGGATAGTTTCCTTTCAGACAATGTTGAGGAACTCGTATTCTACACCGCTGGACCTGTTTATTCTAAGAGCCGAGGATATATTACCACACCTGAAACCACGTATAATTCAGTTACAGAGAGATCGGGTGAATATGATACAGTTGCAATATACAAGGTTGGAGACTCACGTGTCATCGCTTTTGGTGACTTGTCTTGGCTTATGGAGCCTTACATAAACGCTGCGAATAATTATCAGTTGATGGAAAACTTGGTTGAGGCTATAGCTTCAACTGATTAATCTAAGATAACTCCAGTACTACTGCTAGCCATACTTTAGCGGTTTTTACCAAGCTATCGATAAAGACAAACTCGTCTGCCCCGTGGGCTCCTGCTCCGATGGGGCCGAACCCAATAGTCTGTATCCCCGCATGTCTGTAGAGTCTTCCATCCGTGCTTCCAGCCCAAGTGACGTATAGCTCTGGTTCTTTATTTATCCCAGCCTTGACTGCTTTCATGAATGCTTTACCTAGTTCGGAGTCTGGTGGAGTATAGTTTGCTGGCGTATACTCCCAGTTTCCATCCTGATCCTTAGGGGCTAGTATCTCCCATTTCCAGTCGGGTTCGTCTTTTCCCGCTTTATTAAGGTCCACTGTTACTTCTTTAACTACGTCTTTAGCGGTTTCACCTATTATTAAGCGGCGATCAACTGTGATGGTGCATTCGGCTGGCACTTGATTGGAAACTTTTCCTCCTTCAATTATGTTTACGCTTTGCATTGGGTGTCCTATCCATTCATGGTGTTTGTCGATATGGTGTTCCAGAGCAAGCACTCCTTTGCTTGCTTTTGCTATCGCGTTGACTCCATTTACCCTTGACGCCGCTGTATGAGCTGCTCTACCATAGAACCTTACCTGGAAGCCGAACATACCTCGCTCAGCCACCCTAACCTGTAAATTGCTTTGTTCCCCAATAACCACATAGTCTGGACGTCGTAGAGTTCCCGCGATTATTTTCTCTACCAATATGTTGCTTCCTGATTCTGCTCCTTTCTCCTCGTCTGGTACTAGATGTACCCCCACGCTTATGGCTAGATCCATGTCTTTTAGTATCTCTAATAGATGGATCATTGTGGCACAGCTGGATTTCATGTCGCTAGAGCCTCTACCATAGATTTTCCCCTCCTCTACGACTGGGCCCCATGGGTCTTTTGTCCATGCGTCTGGTTTTGCTATGGGCACCACATCAAGGTGCCCGTTGAATATGATCTGTTTCTCCGCTTCAGGGTTGATGCACGCATAGATTATTGGACGTTCCTCGGATCCATGCCTCTCCACATGAACCCCTATATCCTCAAGTAGGTTTCGGGCGTGCTCCATCACCTCTTTTTCCTCCCCTGTCACGCTGGGGATCTTAATAAGTTGCTTTGATAACTCGATGATTCTGTCTTGGTTTACCCTTTCTAGGGCGTCTGATAGCTTGGTCATGGGATATGTTTGTGGGAACTTGATTATAACTCATATCTCGATAATGGTCTCATCTTCTTTCAGTTTCTTAAACCCTCCCAGGGTTTTACCCGTCGTGTTTCTTACTGTTGGACCATCCCCCATAGCCCATTTACTGATTAGGTTTCGGTGCTCATAATAGCGTCTATCTAGCATCCAGTAGTGGCACCAGTCGTCTCGTCCCCTTATACCTCTTCCTAGGCTTTGATTTGCTGCCCTGAAGGCGTCCATCGTATACCATTTATTGCCCAACCCCCTCTTCTGTTTGTTAAAATACTTCATCTGGGCCTTCACCAATGGGTCACCATAGTTAGCGTAGGGTACACCCACGAGGAATATTCCTCTTGCCTGGTTGCCCGGGAAGTTGCTTCCCTCACTGTTTCTTCCCCTGAAGACGCAGCAGAGTACTGCTCCACCTATGTTCCCCGCCATTCGTTTATAGCGTTTCACAACCTCTCTGTTCTGTGATGCGTCTCTTCCTTCTCTGAAGAAACGTTTCTCGTTCATGAAGTTTAATCCCCTTCGTCTCTGAATTATGCCTTTCTTTGTCCAGAGATTGATGCATTTATTCATGAATCCTCGTTGGGTGAAGAATATGAGTGCTCCCTGTTTCACGTTTTCAAGGTCTTTTGATATTATTCTACCCATCTTGGTGATCATCTGGTCTGTTCTTTCTCGGTAGGTCGATGAAACCCCTTTTTCTATGGTCATCTTGATTCTATTTGATTTCTGGATGGGGGGGTAGACTTTTTTCTCTGCTTTTTCTTGCCCTATGATCTCTGAAAATGTATCGATGGGGCTTAGGGTTCCACTCATTATCAGCACCCCGTCAGAGCCTTTAACAACTGGTTCTACGGCGAGACTTGGATCGAGACATCTGTACTCAATTACCGGTGCACCGTAATAGTTCTTGGTGTAGAGTCCTACATATTTTCCTTTATGACTTGACTCCAGTAACTCGAAGAATGTTAGCACACCGTTCAGGGAGCTTACCGGTGGGTTATTATTCTTCACCTTCATCGCTTTTATGCTTTCCACGAGGGGGGCATGTCCCTCTATGAATGTGTGTATATCTGTTCTGAGGGCTTTCTCTATTTCTTCTTCCAATACGCTGGGTGCAACTAATCTGGGTTTTTCTTCTCCCCTTTTCAGTAGGTGCTCTCCTAGTCTATGCATGTATCTAGGGGATTTCCCGATTAGTCTTATCTCCTCAGCTGCAGCACTTAAGACACGCTCTGATAATGTATCACTAAGTATATCCTGTCCTACTTGATCGATGTTATGTCCTTCATCGAGTATCAGTATTTTGCTCTCAAGATCGAGTCCGGTCATTAACCGGATCATTGGGTTGAAGATATATGGATAAGGAGCAACAATGATGTCTACTTTCTGCATTATCTGTCGAGAGAGATAATATGGGCACAGGTTTCTTCTCTTTCCCTCCTTAATCAGCTGTTTTCGACCCATTATAACAGGTAACCCACTTGGAAGTCTCTCGATCTCATGAGTATACGGGCACTCTCCGTCTTTTCTTAGGCTGTGGCATAATTCCTGCGCCTCGTTACTTGGTAGCCCCCTGCAATCAGGGTTTATGCATAGAAAATTTCTACTAGCTAGGTTTACCGCTGAGTATTTCTCCCCTGATTTCTCGTTGATTGTCTCTAGTTCTAATAATACTTGTCTGACCTGTTCATGGGTTCTGGTAGCATATATTATCTGTTTTCCCGTTGGTAGTAGACAACTGAGTGTGCTAATGGTCTTACCGAATCCATTGCAAGCCTCCGCAATAAGTACACCACCTTTTGCTACTGTATCTTTAACGTCATCTATGAATTCAACTTGCTGAGGATAGGGCTCATATGGGAAGAGGGCTCTCCAGCTCTTACCTGCCTCTCCACTTGGCAGTGTTTTTAGGTAGGTCTTACATTCTCTGCAGAACCTGTCTTCATTATACTCGTCAATAGTATGGATTTTACCGCATTGGGGGCACTCTATCGAGGAAGCCATTGCAGTACCCATACATATGTTTACCATTTAAAGAACATGTTCTCGGTGAAAACCTGTTTATTCCGTTGACGTCACATTTATCATGCTTCTCTTGAATCTGATCCAAGCGTCTCTAACTCCTCTTATGGATATTTTATGAGGATTTATTGCCGTCAACCCTTGAGGTTCAATAATGAGTATTATGAAGAGGAATACAATTGGTATGAGCCCTTCATATACTCCCATGTTAACTCCGATTTTCTTCATTAACCCCCATGTTATTGCTTTAGAGCCCGTTACTGTCAATATTCCCCCAAGTATAGCACCGGTTATACTGTTTAAACCCCCTAACACACTCCCCGCCATTACGTTGATTAATAAAGTGTCACTGTAATCCACACTGGTACTAAGCCACATGGATATTATTGAGCCAGCTAATGCAGATAATGCTCCGGATATAAACCAAGAGAAAAGATGTATATATCTAATGTTCACACCAAGACTCTGAGCTAAAGTCTCATCCTCAGCTGTTGCTCTCATCGCGATGCCATGCTTAGACGATTTCAGAAATCCCTGTAGCAGGACAACTACACAGGCCACTGTTATTGGAGAAACCACTGCTATAGCTTGAACCCCATAAACCCTGTAATCATAATTATAGAGGTTGAATCCTTGGCTACGGATTTGATTATCCACAAGTAGCCAGAAACTAAACATAGCTAATCCTTTACTGATTATCTGACTTATAATGTAAAATGTGAATGTGAGTGTAATCTCGCTGAATGCTCTCCCCTTAATTGGTTTTACTATGATCACATAGAGTATAATGCCCAATATTCCACCGATCACAGCGGATATGGGCCAAGTATAATACGGGTTAAACCCATAAACTCTAACTAAGTAATAGGTTACAACTGTTCCCAAGCTGGCGTAGCTTGTGTGAGCGAAATTAGGGAACTTTTCCATCATATAGGTGAAGGTGAATCCAATACAGAGCATCACCAGTATACTTACGTTGATAATTGTACTGACGATTAACCCTAAACTCACATTATTCTCCGGAGATACGGTGCAATATAAAAACTGGTACAATAAATAGAAGGGGAAACGATTTAATCCTTAACCAGTTTTCGTAGTTCAGGACGATCATCGAAAAGAGCATCCCAGATACTTGTTGTTATCTCTTGTGCGTCATCCAGAATCTGAACCATGTCAAAGTTTGCCATTTCATGGTTCTGTTTAAGTATAACTCCATCGACTATCACCGTGTCCACGTTTACTGCCTCCCCATACAATACTAGGCTACTTGTTATATCTGCGGTTGGTAAGATGTTGGGCTTTTTTAGGTCTATTAACTGGATATCCGCTTTCTTATCTGGTTCTAGACTACCTATTTTTTCATCCATTCCCAGTACTTTTGCTCCTCTTATTGTAGCTAATTCAAGTACTTCGTAGTAACTTGGGCTCTTCGATTCACCCAGTTTTTCTCGTATTCTCGCCCCATATATCGCGGATCTCATGGTCTCCCACATATTGTGAAAAACATTGTCTGTTCCCAGACCTGTTTTAATATCCATTTTCATCCACTTGGGCAGAGGTGCTGTAGTTCCCCCCAGAAGGAAAGGTCTGGGGCAATGTAGAATTGATGCCCCTGCTTCCTGCATAAGGTGCAGGTCTTTTTCCGTGTTATATATGCAGTGAGCTCCGATTAGATCTGGTCCTAGCACACCCATATCTTTTAGGTGTACGACGCTGGTCTTACCGTATAGTTTTTTCACCTGTTCTACTTCTCGCATACTCTGCTCTACGTGTGTGCTAATCTTTTCTCCCGGTTTATGCTGCCTTAGTACTTCCTCGTATATCCACGGGGTGCACATATCAGGAGCGAGTGGTGCCCAGCTAACTGAGACTCTTCCACAGGCCTCTCCATCCCATCTACGTTTCAAATAGGTTGCTCTCTTCAGCATTTCCTCTGCCTGCTCTGGAAGATACTTGTAGACGCCATCCTTAATGGCTTGATAATCCGCTTCAGCGATTTGTTCCCCTAGATCTGCTCTGATTCCTGTTTCTTTCACAGCCTTAGCGAAATAGTCCATGTAGTTGTAGGTCTCCTGTATTGTGGTGCTTCCTGTGGATAACGCTTCAATACATGAGGCTAGTCCCAATTTGTAACAGTGCTCTGGTTTCAGATACTCCTTCACCGGGAATAAGACCTGATATAGTCCTTCACGGATCACGCCGTAGACGCCTCTAACGAAAATACTTGGAAGGTGGGTGTGTACATTAACGAACCCTGGTAGAACCGCTTTATCTGTTGCATCAATTATGTTTTTAGCATCATATTTTGATTCGATTTTGTCGGTTTTACCTGTTTCTAGTATTTTACCTTCTTGGATCGCTATGGATCCATCTTCTATTATTCTTCTCTTCTTGTTCATTGTGTAGATGAGTCCATTCTTGATTATCGTATCAACCATAGAACAAGATATGTGTATGGGGTTTGAAATATTATACTAATTCCTAAATTATTTTAATCAAACCTTGGTTACAAATAGTATAAATGAATACAAAGATCTCTGCTTAGGGCAATATCTAAAACCTCATACAGCACAATTTAAATCATAAATCAAAGGCAAAGTAAACAGAAGGGGCGGTAACATGAAAAAAATTAATCTACTTTTAATAGTGATTCTAATCCTTTCAATAACACCTACAGTAAAAGCCCAAAGTACGCTTCCATGGATAGAAGAATACACCCTGATCAATTACAGCACAGGGCAAACCGTACTTGAGTGGCGTTCAGAAACAGGAGAACTGCTTCAGAACGCCCCAGTGCTCGCTGGTGACGAGTATCAGATCACATTCACCTTAAATCTAAGGCAAACTGTGGACGGTGCAATACTGACGTTATCGTTATCAAATTACATGCTCCAACAGTCGGAAGTCGTCTACTGGGAAGTAGGCCCCCAATTTCCCAGAACCGAGGACTTCAATCCTGCCACCAGAACCATAAAAATGCATCATGACCAGGGTGTTTACGAGATCACTGCCACTGGTAAGATTAAAAGCGATGCCACGATATTCACGGGGGAGGGTTTTTCTCTCCATAATCCCCTTGAAATAATTTTGATAGAACTCGATGGACCCGCCGGAACCGACTATGATCATATCACAGTAACTGTAATAGACAACGTGATTGATGACTACCGTTTCTTGTTGAAGCAAAAAAAAGCCGAGTTACAGGAATACGAAGAAGGTAATGTTGATCCGGCTTTCATACAACTCTATGAGAACTATATTCAACTATCCGAGGAACAAGCAGAGCAAGGATTA
>WJJC01000060.1 GCA_014729945.1 Candidatus Bathyarchaeota archaeon | reverse complement strand
TTCCCCGGGTGGAAATGGGGGTTAGACGTACTTTTATTATGTTGAATCTGGGTGGTGGCGTTGTTCCCGTTTTGATATCAGGATATTTGCTTGGATTTGGTATTCCAAGGTGTTCAAGGAACCTAATGGGTAGTTATATGAATGTTTTACTGGTTTTTCTCTTGGTTACTTTCAGTACGTATCGGAGTAGTCGTCTGGTCAAGGGGTTGGGGATTGCGACGCCTATGTTTGGGCCGCCTTTGATGACTGCTTTGTTTGTCTCGTTTTTGTCTTTGTTTAGGGTGATTTCTTGTCCTAGTCAGGTAGCGTATGTAGGTGGAACGCTGGGTGCTCTTGTAGGTGCGGATTTGTTGAATTTACGTAGAATCCCTGATCTTGGTGCTCCTGTAGTGAGTATTGGAGGTGCTGGTACCTTTGATGGGATTTATTTGACGGGGGTAATTAGCGTGGTCTTGGTTTTGCTGCTTGTTTAGGGATAGTTCTTTATTTTATGCTCCGGTTTTTTCTTGGTATGAGTGTTTGTTTTACGGTTGAAGGAGATCCTGTATCAAAGGCTAGGCCGCGTACTGTTCGAAAAGGTGGACGTACTTGGAGTTATACGCCTAAGAAGGTGAAGCGGTGGGAGGATACTGTAAGGGAAGAGGCTGTCAAGTTTTTTGATGAACCGTTTAATGGACCTGTAGGGGTTAGTTTGGTGTTTTATTTGAAGAGGCCAAAGAGTAGGCGTAAGGAGAATTTTGTGGTTACGACACCGGATATGGATAATTTGGAGAAGGCAGTGCTTGATGGGTTGAATGAGGTGGCTTATATGGATGATAAGTTTGTGGTGGTTAAGAGTGCGGTGAAGTTGTATTGTAGGACGGGTGTGCCTCGTGTGGAGGTTCGGGTTATCCCGTTGAGGAATCAATTGAATCTGGATGGTTTTGTCTAGTAAGGTTTATGGGTGGGTTGTGGGTTATGGGTTGTTTGTGCAGGGGTAGCCAAGTGGACTACGGCGCCAGTCTTGAAAACTGGTTCCCTTCGGGGAGCATGGGTTCGAATCCCATTCCCTGCGCCACTTAGTGAAAGCTAGTGGAGAGGACCAGTTTTTCTCGGTGTGAAGTGGTGTGATTTTTAAAAATACTAATTTTTTGGTGATCTGAAGCTAATCTGGGCTATTTTAAGGCATTGATATAATTTTTTTTACGATTTGTTGTACCTACTCCTTTAGCATGGTTTTTCGTGCATAGTATTACAGGTGGTTTGATCTGAGAAGTGTGTTAAGGATTTTTTACGTACCCAAGGCTGTGTTTGATGTAGACATACTTCTTCCTATGGAGATATAATAGTACTTGTAAACAAGAAGGTGTGACATTAGGATTCGCCGCTTATCCCCAGGTTCCTCATAATGATTAATGCTGTGGCTTTGCTGCATTCTATGATCTCGTCTATGGATGCGTTCTCGTCCTGTTTGTGTCCACGGTGGTATGAGCCACCGACTCCATAGGCTATGCATTTCATGCCACCGTCTACTACCTGATAGTTCATGTCTGTGCTGGCTAGGGTGCCCGTGAAAGGTAGTCTTACGCCTGTGGCTTCCCTGATGATCTCCTGACAGCTCTGGGCGTAGGGATCTGTGGCTGGTACCACATAACCCTCCCGATAATTGATTAGATCCAGACTGTACTCCAAATCCGGGTCCTGTGCCTTGACATTGTCCAGTACCTGTTTGAACTCCTCGCGTGTCTGCTGATAGTTCTCGCCGGGTACCATGCCTCTGAGGACTTCCTCTGTGCAGTGATCGGGTACTGTGGCTCCCTGTACGCCGCCCTTAATCGTGCCTATGTTGAGCATGGCAGTCAGATCTGTGATTTCTTTTTCTCTTAATTCTTCTCCAAGGTCAATTCCAGGAACCGGTATCTTTCGTTTAAGCAGAGTGTTATGCCAGTAATCTGTGAGGGCTACATTGAGTTTACTCATCTTCTCGATGGCGTTGACCCCCAGTATGGGTACTTGTCCATGGTAGCTCTCCCCGTGGGTGGTGAGTTGGAACCGGGTTCTACCCATGGCAGCTAAGCAGATCCCCTCCAAGCCCCCATCGATCTGGATCCCTATATCGGCTTTTACTATGCCTTCTTTGATGAGGTAACCTAGCCCGGCTACGCCGCCGATCTCCTCGTCGCAGTTAGCCGTGATGATGAGGTCTCCGCCTAGCTTGATGTCGTGGCTCTGGATGGCCTCAGCTGCCAGGGTGAGGGCTGCTAGTTCCCCTTTGTCGTCTGCTACGCCTCTCCCCCAGATGTAGCCCCCTCCTTTGTCGTGGATGGATTTCTTGTATGGCGTGTTTTCGGTTACTTCTCCCGCTAGGGGTGGTACTGTCCAGCCTTCTTCCTGGATGGCGGCTGTGTCCAGGTGGGCGCTAATGTGCATAGTGGGAGCTTTGCCCTTGCCTTCTAGTCGGGCCACCAAGTTGCTTCTGGGTCCTTCTAGGCCCATGTATTGTCTGCCTGATAGTTTGAGGTATTTCTCGGTGGC
The DNA here is from genome assembly GCA_014729945.1 of Candidatus Bathyarchaeota archaeon. The sequence continues at coordinate 13,319 of WJJC01000060.1, read as the reverse complement.
CTCGTGGATGCTGGTATCGTATCCTATAGTGTGATACTTGTCTGATAATAGCTCGCAGATAGTGTCATAGTTTAATCCGGGTGGTGTCTGGGTGTCTATGCTAACCATCTCCCTTAGGAACCGGATCATAGGATCCCGTTGTGATTCAATATATTCGAAAACCCTTTTCTCAACACTGCTTAACATACGGTAAACAAGACGCCCGAGATATTAGAAAACTACTTAAAATCGCATTCTTAAAAACCGTAATAGTAGTAATAGGGCCCACGATGATCCCCGGGAATAGTCTAATACTCCAGTAAACTAAGATCAACGGGAGCAAAATCAGGAAGATCCACAGGGTAGTCAATATACCTACAGTACTAGAGTTATAATAGGTAAGACCAGTAAGCCAGTAAATCATCACGTATACTATCTCAAACAAAACAAGCCTCATAACGCTTAGCCACGGGGTAAACCATATATTACCAGACAACTATCACGAAGAGATAACATTGGCATATGACTTTGACACAGTAATAGACAGAACCACCAAAAACTCCGCTAAATGGACCCTTATGAAACAACTAACCGGATTAGACGACCTAATCCCCCTATGGGTCGCGGACATGGACTTCGCCGTCGCACCGGAGATAGTAGAAGCCCTAAAAGAAAGAGCAGCCCACCCCATCTATGGGTATACGGTACCCCCGGAGGGGTATCACACCGGGCTCATTAACTGGATGGATAAGCGCCATAACTGGAAAGGCGTCGAGAAAGACTGGATAGTATGGACCCCTGGCGTAGTAGCTGGATTCACCATCGCAATTCAAGCCTACTCTCAGCCAGGTGACAAAGTAGTCATCCAGCCACCCGTATACTACCCATTCAAGAATCAGATACTCAACACAGGGCGACAGATAATCGAAAACCCACTTATAGACAAAGGTGGATACTATGAGATGGATTTTGAGGACTTGGAGGAGAAGATAGATGACCGGACAAAGATGATTATCCTCTGCAGTCCTCACAACCCGGTGAGTAGGGTATGGAAACGCGGGGAACTAGAGAAACTCGCAGAGATATGTAAGGAGAAGGATATCTTGATCATCAGCGACGAGATCCATAATGATCTCATTCTCGGAGACATTAAGCACACACCCACCGCCATCGTCTCAGAGGACGCAATGCAGCGAACAATAACACTAGTAGCACCCAGCAAGACCTTCAACCTAGCCGGCTTAACCAACGCCAACGCTATCATACCCAACAAGAAACTCAGAGAAGACTTCAAGGCACAAGTCTCCAAAGGTAGCGGACACAGCAACATCTTCGGGATGGTAGCTCAAGACGCCGCCTATAACAAAGCCGAGCCATGGCTAGACGAAGCCTTAGATTATCTACGTAGTAACTTAGAATACTTTGAGGAGTTCCTCGCCAAGAAAATACCCCAGCTTAAGCTATACCCACTGGAGGGAACTTACCTAGCGTGGGTTGACTGCAGCGCCTTGGATATGGACGACGAAGAGCTCAATGAGTTTATGCTAAAGAAAGCAAAACTATGGCTGGATGAAGGAACATTGTTCGGAACCGGGGGCTCCATGTTCATGAGGTTCAACCTCGCCTGTCCTAGAGCAACACTGGAACAAGCACTTGAGAACCTAGAGAAAGCAGTAAACCAACTCTAACCCATTACCACCCTATTTTCCTGAAAAAAATCCAAAATAATCAGTCCCCCAACATCAGAAAATATATTTCACTTGTACAAAGATAGAGGTAAACTTGACAATATACAAACTATGTTAATTGACATATAAAATATGTTAAATTATACCTTCTAGGCTTCAAACAAGAGCTAAACAGAGACAGAGAACCAACCGTTAGCGAAACATCCACTGGTCACGGGAAGAGGGTATGGAGAAAATCCAAGTTCACATCACCAGATTAAAACAGTAGAGAATTTCTTAAACATGGAAAAGGGATCAATACAATATGATACACGCTGAGCCACCCACAGGACTCATCTGGTGGGCGCCACTCTTAACAATAGCAGGAACTATACTTGCAGTCTACCTCGTAATAATATTAATAAAAAGACTTAGAAAATAATGGAAAAATGGGGAACTATTCCTCGATCTCCATCACGATACCGGCGCCAATAGTAGTACCCATATCACGCAACGCAAATCGGCCCAGTTGCGGGAAATCCTTGAAACTCTCCATAGCCACTGGCACCAAAGGCACAAGGCGCACAATCGCAGCCTCACCCGTCCTCAGATAAGCCGGGTTCTCCTCCACAGTCTGACCCGTCCTCGGGTCAAGCTTGGAGACCAATTTATCGAACCGGACAGCTACTTGAGCCGTATGCAGGTGCAGTACAGGGGTATATCCCTCACCCACAGCTGTAGGATGGTTTATGATGAATATCCTACCGTTGAAGGCTTTAGCTACCCTGCACGGGTCACTGGGATGACTCGCCACTTCTCCTCGTCTGAGCTTATCCTTGGGTATCCCCTTGATGTTGAAGCCGATGTTGTCACCGGGTCCGGCCTTATCGATCTTGGTGTAGTGGGTCTCGATGCTGTTTACTTTACCCTGCTGACCGCTGGGCATGAATATCAGGTCATCGCCGGGCTTCAACTCACCTGTTTCTACCTTACCTACCGGTGTGGTGCCTACGCCTTTGATGCTGTAGACCTCTTGGACCGGTATCCTCAGGGGTTTATCAGTGGGTTTGGGTGGTAACTCGAACTCATCCAGGGCCTCCAGTAGAGTGGGTCCATCATACCATGGCATATTGTCACTCTTCTCAACTAGATTTGCACCCGTCCATCCACTAGTGGGTACAAAGTGGATGTTTGAAGTATCAAAGCCCACCATCTTCAATAGCCGAGTCATACCGTCCTTGACTTCCTCGTACCGTGTCTCGCTCCAGTTAACACTAGGGTCATCCATCTTGTTGATGGCTACAACCATCTGGTCCACCCCCAATGTCTTGGCGAGGAAAGCGTGCTCACGTGTTTGTCCACCGGGGTTAGTACCCGCCTCATATTCACCGCGTTTTGCGCTGATCATGAGTATGGCTCCATCCGCCTGGCTGGCCCCCGTAACCATGTTCTTAACAAAGTCCCTGTGACCAGGTGCATCAATGATAGTAAAGACATTCTTACGGGTCTCTAGCTCATAGAACGCTAGATCAATAGTTAGACCTCTCTCCCGTTCTTCTTTCAGTTTGTCTAGCACCCAAGCATACTTGAAGCTGCCTTTTCCAAGTGCTTCTGCTTCTGCCTCAAAGTCTTTAAGCTGTTTCTCGGGTATTGCCCCTGCATCGTAGAATAGGTGTCCGACGCTAGTGGATTTACCGTGGTCTACGTGACCGATGATGATCAGATTTATGTGAGGCTTCTCCCTTTTACTCATTTTACCTCATACTCCTTTACCCTACACTGATAATAAAATAGTTATTATGCTTATAGAACTTGCTTTAAAACAAGGCGGTTTCAACTAGGTTTTATCTATCAAACCGGTTCCCCAAAGCCTGAGCAAGAGGTAGGAGAATTCAGAGCAGTGAGGAACCGTTAATACATACTAAATCCAGTTTATTTAGCTTTATGGTATTCTAAATAAGGGCTATGTCACGATATGGATACTGATATAATTTATCGTCACATATACATAACAGGTTTGAAAAAATGTCTGGACACTGGACAGAGAAACTATTCATAGAGAAACCAGAGTACTTCAAGAGAACCATAAAAGAGAGATTTAAGAAAACAGACTCAGAGATAGATGGACTCATCAAGCTCTTCACAGAGTACGGGGTCACCAAAGGGAGTAGGATATTAGACCTCGCCTGCGGTATTGGCAGAGTCGCAGTGCCCCTAGCCCAGCACGATTACAACGTGGTGGGGTTGGACATCTCACCAGACTACATTCAACACGCCAAGAAATACGCACAAGAAAAACAGGTAGAACATCAAACACGGTTCATAGAAGGAGATATGAGAAAAGTCTCCACAGAACTCAAAAACCAGACAGCAAGTTTCGACGCCGTGATAAACATATGGACATCCATGGGCTACTGGGACGAGGAGACAGATGAGAACATACTGCGCCAATCATTAGCATTAACAAGACCAAGTGGAGTCTTCATAATGCACACAGTGAACAAAGATAATCTTCTAAGAAGATTCCAGGCCCGTGACTTCTCGGATGAGGATGACCTCGTTAGGTTGATGGATAGAAAACTCGATCTGGAGACCAGCAGGATGATCAATTACTGGACCTACTATTATAGGGAAAACAACGGTGATCTAAAACTTCTAGAAAAAATGGAGATAAATCACAGGGTTTACTCGTTAAATGAGTTGAAGAAACAGTTCCAGGACGCTGGGTGGAGCTATAAAAAGTCATACGGGGGATTCACACTGGACCCCCTGACAATGGACACATTCAGCATGATAATCGTGGCCGAGAAACCATGACTTATCAATAAAAATTCCTCATTAATTAGCTATGAAGTTATTCCGAGCTGAAACCCTGGAACAACGAGCGACTGGAGAAAATATATTAGAAGCTGGATAATATAGAAATCCAGTATACTAGATGCACAGTGCGAGAGTTCTATGACTACATGACTGGGGAGACCTTCACAACGACCAAACCAGCCTCAAGGAGTCCTATCCAGTGAGGGGTTAATGCTCCATGAGGTAGTGGAGATATCCGAGTTAAAGAAGGGCTCAAAAATAGATCAAAAAGTAATAATGGATTCACCCAAGGAATACATATACAATGCTCACTTCACCGCCATGGAGATAGAATTAGAATACCTCGCCTCACATGATGCTTCATCACTTAAGGATAGATTGCAAGCATATCACCTGTCCATGGCCTATGACCCGTGGATACCGAACTCGATGAAGTCTATAGCTCAGCAGATCTGGAACAAGTATAGATCATATCTTAATCCCTGATGAAAGAGTACAGATAGCCCAAGTGATCGAAGACATAGAGGTGATCATCCACAGTGACAGGTACACTGGTTAGACCTGAGTTTAATCCTAGTTTCTGCTTTATATTGCCTGTTGCCGAGTCTAACAGATATACGTAGCCATCATGTGATCCGATTATCGCCGTACCAGTGCAATTAACAAGTGTAGGAGATGACATGATACGTTCACCTGTCTGATAAATCCATATTCTTTCACCCGTGGAGGAGTTTACTGCATAAAAGTTGCCGCCATGGTCACCGTAATAGATCATACTGCCATCAGGAGTAATGGTGGGAGAAGACATGCTTCTATATCCTCCGATATGGGTCCAGATGGATATACCTGATGAGATATTAACCGCGTTCAAAGATCCACTCCATGAAGTAACATACACCACCCCGCCATTGACCGCCACAGTGGACTTGATAGCACCACCTGTCTTGAAACGCCAACGTTCCGACTGGTTCAGGAGCCAGTAACAGTGCAAGTAGCCGTCATTCTCACCGATGAAGACACAACCAGAGTAAGGGTCCACGGTTGGTGTGCTATGGGGGTGATTGCCCAAGGATTCGCTTCTAAACACTTCCCTACCTGATTCAGCGTCTACGCCTACGATATATCCATCGGGCCCCCTCATCTCTACGCCGATATACAAGGTATCATTGAAGAGGGTGGGAGATGACCCGATGAAATCCCCCAGATTAGATTCCCAAACGAGATCACCGGATAAACGGTCCACCGCGTATAACCAGCCATCATATGCACCGATATATACTTGTCCACGCTCTGAGTCAACCGTGGGAGAACCATGTATACCGTTCTTGGAGAAACGAGTATAGTGACTCCAAATTATTCGACCTGTTAACCGGTTCACAGCAACAAGGGCACCGGTGTCCAAGCCAAGGTACAGGTTATCATGGTCTACCGCAGGTGAACTTTTGGAGGCTGAGTATTCAGCCCGGTTTAGCCGCCGGGTTCTCCACTCCAGCACCAGTCCCTCGTCAACCCTGCAGTCTAATGGGGCTACACCGCTGTGGGTTGTATCCACGCGATAAGTCAGCCATGGAGTGCTAATGGAATATTGAGGTTCACGGTAGAGCACCACTCTTGGCTCAGGCTCATAGAGGACGCTGAACCCGATTATCATGGTTAAGACTATAGTTGTTAAAAACGTGAGTTTACCCCTGTACTTCATATTACTCCTGTATCTTTACGTGTCGAATATAAGAAATGGAGGCTAGAACAGTATATGTTCAAAAAATACACTGGTTCGCTAGATTTGATATAATTGGCTGAAACACTTGCCACCTGTTGGTTGTGTCATATAATATCACAGGGGTGGCGCGTTTCCCTTCGTGCAAGCATAACTTATTCTGGTCTCCCTAACTTTATGCCATTTCTCACTTTTCATAATTTATGAGGGAGGTTTTGAATTTATTTATTTTTCAGAGATAATTCACACTTCTCTCTAGGTATCCACCATATTTCAGTAAACCTAGTCATGAGCGTATAGATTAAATACGTTGGCGTATTCCATTGCCGGTATTCAAAAGGGATTAATTTGGAAGGGGAACGCGACGATAAACTTTATCTTGGATACTTGGCCTCAAGCCACTTCGTTATACATGTATTCACTATGCTGTTGCCGGTGCTCCTACTACCTTTTCAGGATGAACTGGGTATCAGCCTAGTACAGCTGAGTCTCCTCTCATCCATACCAAGGCTCATCAACGTATTTATTTACATTCCAACAGGAATAATAAGCGACCAGTACCCAGCAAAAACACTATCACTGAGCTTCATAGTTACACTATTAGGCTCATTAATTATCCCCCTGAGTAATGGATTCAATATACTACTAGCTGGATTCATACTCATCTCAATCGGTTCAACACTTTATCACCCACCAAGCCTAAAAATGGCTAGCAACTTCGACCCCACAAAGATGAGTATGGCCTTGGGTATCCACAACATTGGATCCAATATTGGGTTCGCAGCCGGCCCATTACTCCTAGGGGTCTTCATGACTCGTTGGGGATGGAGATACAGTTTCTACGTCTGGGCAGTATTCACCTTGGTGATGACTATTATCAGCTTCAAGTATACTGGAAGAATACTGGAGGGTGATGAGAGACGTGAGATCAATTTCGTCGCTGGATTAAGGGATATTATTTCCAAGGATTTCCTTATTGTTGTAACCATATCAACCTTGATTGAAGCCATATTCAATATATTGGTGACCTATGTCCCAGCCTACTTCACAATCGAGATTGGGTTGAGTTATAGCCTCACAAGTATAATATCTGGACTGGGGCCAATTACAGGCATATTAGGCAGCCTACTCGGAGGATACATCGGATACAGATATGGCAAATACAGGATGGGTATCCTAGTAAACGCCTTGCTCGCTGGGCTATTATTCATATTCCCGTCTCTGAGAAACCTCATCATCGTGGTAGGCATATATGCCCTATACAGATGTCTCCAAGCAGCCTTCATGCCACTACTCAACAGCATAATAGCCAGCCACAGCAGCCTAGAGAACCGGAGTCTAGCATACAGTTTCAACTTCGTGATGGTGAATCTATTCGGGTCACTATCCACTACGGGAACCAGTGTATTGATTGAGAATTATAGCACAAGAGTGATTTTCCCTATGTGCATTGCAGCCATCGTACCTGTATGTTTATTCATTTGGCTACTCAGCAGATACGAGTAAACTTGGCTAACAGTTTTAACCCTTGAACTTAATTCATGAAGTATGAGCATATTAGACGCCATATTCAACAACTTTTGGGTAATATTCCTCTTCTTCAGTTTAATCTATCCCCGGCTCCAGCAGAACATACTACAGAACTCCAGGGAGAGCTCACTGAAGAGTCTAGGTAGAAAGAGAGGCACCAACGTCATAACACTGATACATAGACAGGAGACCCTAAGCTTATTCGGGTTACCCATAGCCCGATACATTGACATAGATGATAGTGAAGAGTTGCTAAGGATCATAAGGTTAACACCAGATGAGCAGCCTATAGACCTCATAATACACACCCCCGGCGGTATCGCATTAGCAGCCACACAAATAGCATTCGCCCTGAAAGCCCATAAAGGCAAGACCACGGTGATGGTCCCCCACTACGCTATGAGTGGGGGAAGCCTAATCGCTCTGGCCGCTGACGAGATATTAATGGACCCTCACGCCGTGCTCGGACCAGTTGACCCTCAGATAGGCACCCAGAGAGGAACCTACTCCGCCACCAGCATACTCAAAGTAGTGGAGACGAAAACCAGGGATGAGACAGACGACGAGACATTGTATCTAGCGGAGGAGGCTAGAAAAGCCGTAGAACAGATGAAGGAGACAGTTAGGCAGCTACTGGGAGACAAGTTTGATGAGGAGAGGGTTGAGAAGGTTATCGATAACCTTGTGGAGGGAAAATATACGCATGATTTTCCAATCACAGCTGAGGCAACATGTGAACTACTGGGACAATGTGCGACGGCTGAGCTTCCCATAGAAGTCTACGAATTAATGGACTATTATAAGATGGACAAGCCCCAGAGACGAGGAATCGAACACGTACCCTTACCCAGGCCACGGGGAGGGGAAAAACCCTAACCCATTTTTTCATAATTGTTTTACCCATCTAGGATATATACTGATGCAACAATGCTTAATGATAATCAGCTCAGGCAACTGATAACACAAACAGGGTTAATTCGGGAACACATTGATCTGGACACTCAGTTACAGCCCAGTGGATTCGACCTCAGTCTAGAATCAATAGAAAAACTAGAAACTCGGGGATCAGTGGATTTCAGTAACGAGGAAAGAGTGATCGCGGAGACCAAGCCGCTTATGACCGACGATGAGGGATGGTATAATCTTGAGAAAGGGGTTTACAAAGTTATCTATAACGAAGTGGTGAAGATGCCCCTAGATGTGGCGGCGATAGCGCGTACTCGTTCAACCCTGCTGAGAAACGGCGCTGATGTGGGAACAGCGGTATGGGATCCAGGCTATGAAGGGCGCAGCAGCAGCATGCTGACAGTCCATAATCCCCATGGTATAAGACTCAAGAAGAACGCAAGGGTAGCCCAGCTAATATTCTTCCACACAGGCATAGTGGAGAAAGGGTACAGCGGCGTATACCAGAAAGAACGTATGTAGACCCCCAGTTTTTCGCAACTTATTTATTCAAAGGCTATTCTCAAAGAGGCAACGGTGTATTAAAGTGTCAAGCTTATTCAGATCAAGACTAGCCAAAGAATTTGATGACAGAACAGCACGGTTCCACACAAGCGTAGTCGAAGACTTGCGTATGTTCGAGGAAGACATAGACGGAACCATGGCTCATGACATCATGCTTAAAGAACAAGGCATACTGGAAGAAGAAACTCTCAAGAAAATACTCGGTGCCTTGAAGGAGATTAAAGAAGAGTGGAGAAACGGTGAACTAGAGGTGGGTGCCGAATACGAGGACATCCACGAGTATATTGAGGCAAGGGTAATAGAGAAGACTGGAATCGAGGAGGGAGGAGCCATGCACACTGGGCGTAGCAGGAACGACCAAGTGATGGTGGATATGAAGATGGTTACCAAGAAGGAGTTGCTTGCCATCGCAGAGAATGTTCTCAACCTCGTCAAGGATATGTGTAAACTAGCTGAGAAACACACGGAGACACCCATGGTCTACTACACACATGGACAACCAGCACAGATTGGAACCTTCGGACACTACCTACTAGCCTATGTAGACCAGTACCTACGAGACTACAAAAGGATAAAGAACTGCTACGACAGGGTAAACACCAATCCACTGGGCGCAGCCGCCATCGGTGGCACCAACTTTAGAATCAACAGACTTAGAACCAGCGAGTTACTGGGATTCGACAGTATACAAGAGAACAGTGTTGATGCAGTGAGTAGCCGAGACTGGGCGGTGGAGTGCACCAGTGTGCTCAGCATCCTAGCCGCTAACATGAGTAGGATGGCAGCAGACTTCGTTATGTGGGCTGGAGCAGAGTTCCAGTACATCACAGTAGCAGACGAGTACAGCAGTAGTAGCAGCATAATGCCCCAGAAAGTCAATCCAAGCACCCTAGAACTAATCAGGGGAAAATCAGCAGAGGTCTTCGGTACCCTACAAGAAATGATGACCATGGTTAAGGGCCTTCCAACAGGCTATTACCAAGACCTACAGCAGACAAAGATAGCCCTCTGGCGAGCATTCGATACTACAAGGACAAGTCTTGAAGTACTCAACGGAGCCATAAGCACCCTCACAGTGAACGAGGAAAAATTGATGGATCAGGTGAAGGGCAGCTTCATCTTCGCGGTCCAGCTAGCTGAGGTCTTAGCCGAGAACGAGAAACTGAGTTTCCGTGAGGCATACAAGATCACAGCAGACGTGGTGAAGAAACTCGTCTCCGAGGATAGAACCTTGGAAGACCTAGAAGCTGAAGACGTCCAAGAAGTAGCTAAGAAACTATTTGGTAAAGAGATCAAGGTTAGCAGCAGCATAGCCGATAAGATAGCCAACCCAGCAGAAGCATTAAATAATCTAAGAAGTCCAGGCAGCCCGCATCCTGCCGAGATCGGTATGGCCGTGGAGAACAGGCTTGAACTCAGGGAAAGATACTGGAAAGAGTTTGACTTCCTTAGGGTAAAGCTGGATATCGCTAGGGGTAACCTTGAGAACGCCATCAACCAGTATATCTCCTAAATTCCTTTTAGCTAGTAATACACTCCTTATTTCTGAGTAAGTTGAAGAGAAGCCATGTTATCATAGGGGTATTAATCATCCTCGCCTCAGCTGGATTAATCGAGTATTACACTGAGAGCAGATTCCCAACAAGGGAGATACCCTTAGTTATTGTACCCGAGTTGGAGATAGGGAAGACACATAAATTCTCGTATTCACGTGAGATGCAAAGAGTTGGCACCTATAGCTATACGCTCTCTAGCAAGGAAAACGGGATATTCACCATGATTAGCAATACAGATGTAACTTTTGAGGGAAACAGCATTCAGCTTGAGAGCAGCTTCATGTTCGATGAAAAGTACAGTCCACAGGGATACTTGTTGAACGTAAACCAAGATGGAAAAGAGAACGAGATCATTATAACATTCCAAGGAGGAGAGGCAGTATCCACAGTTAACTTTGATAACGAGACTATCACCACATCCAGTGATTTCCCTGAGGGAGGATTACTAGCCGAAAACAATATGCCCGGTCCATGGGAGGTACTTCTATTATCGGCTCAAATGGAGGCGGGAGAGAGATACAGGGCAAAGGTCTATATTCCTCAGGGCGGAAAAACATTTAACTTAGAATTCTATGTAAACGAAACCCCCAAGACCGTCCGAATAAACGGTGAGGATATATCCTGTGATCTAATACAGGAATCGAAACTGGATCTCAGGTTCTACTTCTATGAAGGAGAACTGGTGCAGATGAGAAACGATGACCAGGACATCATCTTCACTCGTTTAGATGGTTAGATCTGCATCGCTAACGCGAGGGCCCCCATTATCACGGCGTCATCTACCAGAGGTGTGATCTTGATCTCAGGAAGCTTATTTATGGTGTACTTTCCAACATTCTCCAGTATAGGGTTGAGTATTTTCTCTGGGTTGTTTAGGGCTATTGATCCCCCGATTGTTATTAATTCTGGATCATAGGCGTTGATTATGTTGGCTACTCCGATGGCGTTTTTAACACCTATCTCTTTGATTATTCTATCCGCGTGCTTATCTCCTTTTCTGGCAGCGGTGAATATGTTCTCCGAGGATAGATTACTTGGATGTCCTCCAGTTAAACGGTATAATGCCCCATTCTGCCATTCCCTATCTTCTAGTAAGGTTCTAGCGTATGCTGGGATATTGTTTCCACAACTGTAGGCTTCCCAGTGCCCTTTGCAGCCACATCCACAGATTAACTCGGAGTCAGGATCAAGCGTGAAGTGACCTACCTCAACAGCGTTACCATCCTTCCCTAAAAGGAGGTTACCGTCAACAATGGCTCCCCCACCCAGCCCAGTGCTAATAGTAATATAAACTAAGTTATCTAACCCTTGCCCTGCCCCGAAGGTTTGCTCACCTAATACAGCTGCCGCGCAGTCATTAACCAGAGTGACAGGTATTTTGTAGTTATCGATCAGAGGATCGGTGATGGGTATATTGTTTATGGGATAATTGGGTGTGTTTGTTATCATCCCCAAATTATGATTGATGGGGCCAATGCTACCTATGCCGATGCTGGTAGGTTCCTCAAATAAGATTGAATCTATGAGTCGGATGATCTGCCTAGAGACCCCATAAGTGCCATCGTTTTTCTCGGTAGGCTCAGTTAACTTATCCTTGAGACCATTGTGGTTTCCCGACGCTACCCGGATATTAGTAGCGCCAATATCTACTGCTATGTAACTCAACTTAAAGAATAAGGGAGTAGAGATAGAAAACAGTTATCTTTCTACAAGAGAACAGACCAATTAATTTTCTAATTCTTTATGGATTCCCTAGTTAAATAAATCTTAACAAGAAATAGTGAGTAGAAACTACTCTTTTTGAACTATCTTGGTTCTAAGCATGCCTACTCCCTCGATCCAAGCCTTTAACGTGTCTCCAGGTTTCAGGAATAGCTTTGGGTCGGTTTTTCCATCTATTCGTGGAGTCTGATCCATAGCGGTTCCACTGCATGTGCCTCCACAGATCATGTCACCGGGGTAGAAGGGAACATCTCTACTCAGCCACTCTAACCACCACTCGTAGCCCCTGATGATACTACTCATGTTTCCATCCTGCCTCAGTTCATCATTAACCCATTGCTTCATGGCAAGCTTGTATGGGTCCGGTATCTCATCTTTGGTTACAATGCAGGGTCCCATGGGTGCTGATCCGTCGAAGTTCTTAGCGAAGAAAAATCCATCCGGACCAGATCCAAAGCCCATGTCCCTGATGCTCAGGTCGTTGAGAATCGTATAACCATATATGTAGTCCATACCGTTCTCCTCCTTGGCGTCCTTAGCATATTTACCGATAACCGCCGCAAGCTCAACCTCATAATCCATTCTCTGAGTTTTTTCAGGGTAAGGAGTATCCGAGTCCGGGTCCCTCACGAAGCCACTCTGCTTCCAGAAACCCCAAGTCCTGTACTCCCCTGCCTCAACCTGTGCCTTGAGTTCCTCCAGAGTTGTGGTGTCTCTCCTTAGCATCTTGTAGGCATCTATGCTGTGGTCGTAAAAGTTAGCTCCAGCCATGGCGATCTTGTTACCTTTACTGGGTAAGGGAGCTCTAAGCGTATATTCATCAAATTTATACACCAGTTTCTCACCTCGGGGCCCACG
>WJJC01000005.1 GCA_014729945.1 Candidatus Bathyarchaeota archaeon | reverse complement strand
GCCGGTCATGCCTGGACGTTTCTTTAGGTTTATCATTTTTGATCTGTTCATGGTATGGGTGTTGTGACCATTTCTATAAGGGAATGTATGTGGGTAAGATATACAATGTATGAGTAATCGATGACTAGACGGGTTGGATGGTTTTTTTTGAATCCGGTTTGATTGGTTCAACCTTTATATTTACATTAGCGAAGCACCAATAATAGTACATGTGCCGGATACTTGTTGTTGATGATGAGGCTGATGTCTTGTTGCTTGCCCGGGAGATGCTTGAGTCTGAGGGTTATGAGGTTCATACAGTGGAGTCAGGGGAAGGTGCTCTTGAGTTGTTGCCTGAGCTGGAGCCGGATCTTGTGTTGCTTGATGTGGTGATGCCCGGGGTGAGTGGCTTGGAGGTATGCAGAGTGATTAAACGGGACGAGGATATGAGGAACGTGAAAGTGGTGTTATTCACCGCCTTGGGTGCCGAGGTTGATCTGATGCTGGATGAAGGAGATAAGGCTGATGATTACATCCTGAAGCCATTCACTAGGAAAACCTTCTTGGAGACAATCGAGAAACAACTTAACATGCTAACAAAGTGATTATGCTGCATAACTGGTGGGGTCATTTATCCCTGCTTCAATGAATGCTTTCTTTCGGTTATTACAGGATTCACATACTCCGCAGTGAATGGGACCATCAATGTAGCAACTCCATGTCTTCATGAGGGGGACGCCCAGCTTTACTGCTTCTTTAAGTAACCCTGCTTTACTCTTGCCACTATAGGGGGAAGCGATGTTTATTGGTCTCTCTGTTCCAAGCCGGGCTGCAGTCTGGAAGGCTTGATAGAATTCTTTTCTACAATCCGGGTAATAGGGCTCGTCACTTCCGTGGGCCCCGTAGAAGATATGGTTTGCTCCAATTGCGTCAGCGTAGGCGACGGCGACGGCCATGAACACCCCGTTTCGGAATGGGACTATGATCGGGTCTGTGAATTGTTCTGTTACGGGTATATCATTGTCTGTGAGGCTGGTGACGCCTTGATAGATCTCTGACAGGGTTGAGATATCAACTATTCTATGGTTTATACCTAGTTCTTTAGCGATTTCTTCAGCTATTTTTATCTCGATCTGTGCTTTTTGACCATAGTTGAACGTTAATCCGTATACGTCGTAGCCCTGTTTTTTAGCACAGTAAGCCACGGTAACCGAGTCTGGTCCTCCGCTGAGGATGACTACTGCTTTATCCATTATTCCCACCACCGGTATCTTGGTTCAATCATCTTGAACATGGTTGCGCCAAGTATGTTGATTATTTGTTCGCTGATCAGTAATCCCGGTAGTGTTGAGACTATTGGGAGGTTAAATAATTGGTATAGCATCCAGGATACGCTCAAGGGTATTATGGTTGCGATGGTTATGCCGCAAAGATAATAGTTGTAATTGAATCGCTTGGAGATTGCGTGTCCCGCGACTCCTGCTATTAAGCTCATCACTGGCATAAATAAGAGCTCATATGGCCCTGTGAATGGGCTGAATATGTTGGCTACGATTGTGCCAAGTGCGTATCCAACTGCTAATGTTTTTTTCTTAGCTATTGCGGGGCGCAGAGTGCCAGCGACTCTAAACTGTAGTGCTGAAAAGGATATTGGCTGGAAAACTATTACCAGTACAGCGTATAGGGCTGCGTATACTGCTATTAATGATAGATCTTTTGTCTTCAAATTTCTTCTCCTCCTTGCCACGGGGTTTATAGGGCGGAACGGGTAGGAGGACCCACTCACCCGCCATAACTCTGTTCCGGGTTTGCTTGTTTAAAAATATAGTGAGAAAAATCGGAGTGGGTTGCTTAGGCTTGTTCTCTTTTCTTAGATAGTAATGCTGCTCCAGCTAAACCAATTGCAACGAAAGACGCTGGTATTGGTATTCTCTCAATAAAGCTGGGTTCTGTGTCAGGCTCCGTGGTTTCTACGGTTTCTACTATGGTCCATGTGCTAAAGTGATCTGTGTTTGCCTCCAGTACTTTGTTCTCGCTTAATGTGCTCTCTACGGGTATCCAGCCTGTTCCGTTCCAGAACGCCCATGAGGCTCTGCTCTTGTTGAACTCGTGGCCTAGTTCCTGCTCTATTTCTGTCTGGTTGAGGTAGAAGCTGAGGGTTACATTCATTGGTTCAGTTGTGTTGGATTCGAAGTTCATGTATTTGTTTATGCTTACATTGGGCGCTGGGATGTCCACTGGAGGTGAAGCATTTGCGTGGACATTCAGGTGCATGTTTCTCTCGATATTAATTTTGAGAACACTGTAGTGTATTCTTACTCCTTCTTGGCTTGTTATGTTCATGGTTCTCGTCGCGTTTATCTCCATCACCATGTTCTTGAACTGGAGTCTTTGCGGTGTTCCGGCTGAAAAGTTGTATCTAAAGTTGTAAGGTGTCATGTCAGTCTTGTTTATCTGCTGGGCGTTTGCCATTCCAGGTGTTTCTGGTATCGGTGGTTTGTTTGGTGTAGTAGGAGGTCCTTGGGCTGTTATTGTTATTAACGGTGTAATTATGGATATTATTATTGCTGTTAAGGTTGATTTTTCATTGTTTATATCATTATTGTTCCGTATAAGTAACCCGAGATTACTCCAAATCCAAGCATGTATACTGTGTACATTAATATCTTCCAAGGTCCAACTATTGAAATATTCAGTTATGTGTTTAGTATGGCTTTACTGATTTTATTTTTTTCTTTGACTTTGTTGAACTTTGTTATTAAAGAATAACAATTTTTTAAAGGGAAAGGATAATAAATACATTTATAGTTTAAGGTAGTGATTAAGATTGATTACAGATAAACCGAGAGTTTACACTAAGTTATTGTTCTTAGCTATTATATTTGCTGTTAGCTTAACAGGACTAATTACCGTTTCAGCTTTTACTATTGATGGCTGGATTAAAACTGATGAAGCTACTCATAATCCTGTTACTGGTGCAGAGGTTGTATTTCTTGATCTAGATGGAACTATAGTAAGTTCTACAGCTAGTCAAGGTGCTCCTGATGCTGGTAAATTCTCTATAGATCTGGCTTCTGGTGTATATGAGGTTATGATTTATCCTCCTGATCCAAGTGGTAACCCCCAACGATTGAGTGGTTTACGTATTGAGGAATTCGAGGTAACAGGCGATGAGGTTGTGGGGGATTGGTATCTTCATTACTTTACTACAGAGGCTTATCTCTCGGGAACAATATTTGAACCAACAGGATTGGATGGCGTTGAAGATATTCTTGTACATTTGGTTGATGGCGAGTTCTTTTACTATGATGCTACTGATGCATCTGGAGATTATCAAATAAAGTTCCCTGTTGATGGGGCTTTTGATTTTTTTACGAAAGATTCTACAGGTCTTGGATTTGATGAATATTACTACCCAATGTTTGAGGTAGCTGATGGTGATACCTTAAACGTAATATTAACAAGCGATATAGCAAGTCCTGGAATATCTGGAACAATAACTGACTCAGTTTACGGTACACCCTATGAGGACGTTAAAATAACTTTTACTCTGGATCCAGTAACCTATCCTAACCATGGTCCATATGTTGCAATAACTGATGAAACCGGACAATATGCATTACATTTAATGGCGGAAGAAAGTTTCGACATTACAGTGACGCCTTTCCAGTATTCTGGTGCAAAAACGCAAACAGAGGAGGACTATATAAGCCCGGCTCCTGCTGAATCTGGTGTCAAGGATTACCAGTTGGTGAATCCTTTCCCAGTTAGTGCAACCGTGGATGATGGATCATCTGTCGATGAGTTGTATTTTGCTGACCATAATAGTGGATTGGATGATGGTAACTATATTACTCTCAGTACTGGTGATATTACTGTTGATTTACCTGATCCTATGGAAGTAGATTATTCGGGTCCACGTGAAGCAGAGAACACATATCAGGGTAATGAGGTTGAAGTCAATTCAGTCTTTGAGACAAGAAATATTGTATCACCGATTAATACGTGGGAGCTTTATTATGCTACAGCAACGGTTACAGCTACATATCATGGAGATCCACGGTTAGAAGGAGATACTGTTGAAGTAAGACTACTTACAGCTACATATGACGATGTAATAGATGCGATTACCGACGCTAAAAATGGTGATACTCAGCCATTAAAAGACCTCTTAGCTGATGACTTGGAGACTGTTACTAAAACTATTAACGCGGCAGGTGATTTTGATACAAATCCAGAGTTTACGATAAATGAGCCTGGGGACTATACTATAGTAATTGTTACAGAAACCTTTGACCCATATGTGTTACATGTTTATTCAGTTGCACCCGTTGAGGTTCTTGATTATGCAATAGATGTGGTTCCTAGCTATGATCCAGCTACACCAGCTTTAGGTGTTGATGTTGAAATAGACTTTGTTGGTGTGCCAACTGGTACTGATTATAGCTATGCTTCAATCTTGATAAGAGAGGATGCATACAGTATGTATGCTGCTATTAATTCTGATGGTACTATAGATGGAACAACTGTGGATGTACAGCATCAAGGAGATACACCTGAACCACTGTACAGGATTGCATC
>WJJC01000004.1 GCA_014729945.1 Candidatus Bathyarchaeota archaeon | reverse complement strand
TATTGGAATAAGCTATAAGCGATACTGTATTTAACTCCTTGATTAAATTGGTAGAGGTTTTACCTGGATTACGTAGAGTTAGGATTGCAGATGCAGATGGATTAGATACTGAAGTATATATCCTCGAATGCGAGGGTGGACTCATACTCGTTGATGCTGGATTTACTCCCAAGTGTCATGAAAATATTCAATCAGAGCTAGAAGATATGGGAAAAGAATGGAGGGATATTAAGATGATTATTATCACTCACGCGCACGGGGACCATATTAACAATCTTCTAAAAGTCAAAAAAATGACTGAAGCAGAAGTTGTTATCGGTAAAGGAGATGAGGATAAGCTTGAAGAACGTACAGGGGTATCAGCGGATGTTATACTAGATACCGGAGATGTGATCGGTGCCTGTGGAAACATAGAAATAATCAGGATACCGGGACACAGCGAGGGAAATTTATCATTATATCTCCACAAATACAAGGCGATCATAGCTGGAGATACAATATTTGGAGACAGCGAAGCGAACCTTGTGGCTCCACCGGAAAAATATTGTAGCGATGTTGAGGCAGCTGCAAAGAATCTCAGTATATTGGGGAACTATGATTTCGATGTCCTGTTACTATCTCATGGAAAAAACACTATGAAAGAGGCTAAAGAAAAAGTAATGACTCTAATTAAGAAATGCTCTTAACCTAGTTTAACTATTACTTCTTTAACTATTTTCCCTGACTCTACGCCAAGTTCTTTCGCCTTTGATGTGACAGCTTTTATTGTTGCATTGAAAACGTCATCAAAGCTAGTTACTCCGCTAACCATAGCGGCAGCTACCCCCGTTCGTTCAGCTGCGTCCATATTTAGGAATCCGCACATCACGAATCCCTTATCTCCTTTGATTAGTAGTAGGGGTGGGCCGTCTGGAAGGGTAGATTTCATCCCTTGGAAACTTTTACCATCTATTGTGAATTTCTCTATCTTAAACATGTTTTATCACGTATTAATTATGTTAATTTACAATTATTAGATTTTATATAACTAGTATTAAAATGGGAAAAGTTATTTGTAGAATAGTGGGAAGGCAGTAAATATTTTCACACCAAGAACTAGGTTTTCTATTGTAACTCGTTCATCAGGTTGGTGGGCTTGCCCTGTTAGACTGGTGCCATATCCCAAGCTGGGTATACCAGCTATCTTACTCGTGCTTATACCATCGGTTCCACCGGTGAGGATCTTCATATTCACCGTTTTTCCTGTGATTTCCCTGATTATACTAGTGAACTGATCTGCAAAGTTGCTATCGGGTGACTCATAGTAACCAGCTGTATCTTCTGGTTTATGTTCATGTGAGGGAACGATCTCTAGTCCTAGTATACCTGATTCTTTGACTAGTTCCTTGATCCTTTCCACCACTTTTAGTGAATGAGAACCAGGGGTTAACCTGATGTCAAATTCGGCCTCAGCGTAATCGGGAATCACGTTAATTTTAACCCCTCCATTAATGATGTTGCAGGTTACTGAGGGTGTGTAGAAGTTGTGTTTCATAGCCTTCATTAATTCAGGATCAGTCGGTGTATTCGCTTTGTAGTATTCTATGCTTCCATCTACTGCTGGTTTTAGTTTCCGGGGGTAATCGAGTTTAAAATCGTTTATTTTCTCCACCCATGGGACACCGTTAATCAGTTTGGTGATGGCGTTATCCCCTAAATAGGGTGTTGAACCATGTGCCGTCTGTCCTCTGGCAACCAGTTTTACTCTGGCGCTTCCCTTGCACCCTAGATCGATACTTGGTGAAGTGGGTCCTCCACCATTACCATCACCTATAATACAGACATCACCGTTAAGACGTCCTGTTTCAGCAAGCCATCTTGCTCCTTTTCCTCCACCAATCTCCTCATCACATGTAAACCAGAATTCTACAGTGTTTGGTATTGACTCCATATCTTTCAGTATACGCGCTGAGACCATGGCTGCTGCACATGATCCTTTCATGTCGCTGCTACCCCTACCCCAGACACAATCATCAGCTATAGTGCCACTATATGGTCCATAGGTCCAGTTCTCTGGTTTTCCCTCTGGAACAACGTCTATGTGCCCCACCCAGAGCACCTTCTTATCTTCATTTCCCTTTAACCTGGCTACGATATTCTGTTTCTTTGAGTCGTTGGCATGCACTTCATTCTCTATACCGTGTTTATCAAAGTACTCCTTAAGGTACTCTACAACATGATCTGTACGCCCCTCCGGATGAGCAGAATTAAATTGAACTAGGCCGCTGGTTAGTTCTGCTACTTCTTTTTTAGATTTCTCTGCGAGATCAATAACTTTGTCTAAATCCATGAGTAAATAATGGCTTTATTGTAGATAAGGTTAGGGAATGGTGCGGTTCTTCAGGTGTTTCTCCAAGCTATCGATCATAACAGGTAATAGGTCTCTTATAGGTAACTCGTATGGACATCTCTCCTCACAGACACCACACTCAATACATGTTCGACCTTTCTCAATTGCGTTAGCAATGCTCTCAGCACGGCTGTCACTCCATCCCATCCGTCGGAGCATCTGTTTCTCAGCTCTCAAGAGGTAACTTATAGGTATATCCTGTGGGCAAGGCTGACAGTAATTGCATGCCCGGCAGAACTGGTTACCCCGTTCTTCTTGATCCTTCTCAATTAACTCCTTTTCCTCTGGGGTTAGGGTTAGATCTCCTTGCCATATATTGAAGTTTTCTTCAATCTCTTCTATGCGCATTACACCGGGGATAACAAGATCTACATCAGGGTTATTGTAAACGTATTTTAGTGCTGTGTTTGCGTTACTGAAGGCACCTCCACCGAAGGGTTTCATTATAATGGTGCCAACATTCAGTTTCTGGCATAGTGGTAATAGTTCATCAGCAGGTTTAGGGGTTAAATAGTTATACGGTATCATTAATGTCTCGAATAACCCGGATTTAACTAACTCAATTGATAATTCAGGGCTATGACTGGTGACCGATATGTGCCTGATTTTTCCTTCTTCTTTTGCTTTTTCAATTGTTTCCATTGCCCCTCCAGGTGCCCTTACCTTCTCCCATTGTTCCTGATAGGAAATATTGTGTAGTTGATAGACATCAATATAGTTGGTTCGCAGGTTTTTGAGGCTGGTCTCCAGTTCTTCCTCTATTCCTTCGGCTGTGCGTTTACCGCTCTTTGTGGCTATGTAGACGTTGCCCCTTACATCTTCTAATGCTTTTCCTATTCTCTCTTCACTAACACTGTATGCCCTAGCTGTATCAAAGTAGTTCATACCAAGATCATAGCATCGACGTACTACCTCAACTGCTTTCTTCTCTGATACACGTTGAATAGGTATTCCTCCGAATCCTAGGGTCTTGACCCTTAGACCTGTTCTTCCTAGAATCTTTTCCTTCACAGTTATCAGCAAAAATAATATAATTGGTTTATTAGAACCTTAGCATAATTTTTCCCAATGGGATTATATATAAAAAATATATGGATAAATGGGAAAGAATTTTAATTCATCCTCCCGGCATTGAATGTGATTCAAATGTCACATCCAGTAGCACTGGACCAGCCAGGGAAAAAAGTTGTACTTATGGGAAACGAGGCTATAGCTAGGGGCGCCATAGAGGGCGGTATCACTCTTGCGGCTTCTTATCCCGGTACACCGAGCTCTGAGATCGGTAATACCTTGGCGAGAGTCGCTAAAGAACTTGGTATTCATTTTGAGTGGAGCGCGAACGAGAAAGTTGCATTAGAGGTAGCATACGGGGCTAGTATGGTTAACCAAAGGGTTATTTGCCCAATGAAGCACGTGGGAGTTAACGTTGCTTTAGACATACTGAACCCCATAACTCTGAGAGGAGTCAAAGGGGGCTTGGTGGTGGTCTCTACTGATGACCCAAGTCAACATAGCAGTAGAACAGAGCAAGATAATAGGTGGATGGGTAAGCTAAATGATGTACCTATAATTGAGCCAAGTAACCCACAGGAGGCGAAGGACTTGACCAAGTTTGCATTAACCTTATCAGAAAAAGTCAAGTTACCTGTTCTTATCAGAACGGTTACGAGGCTAAGTCACATGCGTAGTGATGTAGAGCTTGGAGAGAGAGAGAAACTGGATCGTAAACCGATGTTTGACTGGGAGGGATTCAGTTACAGGGTGGCTGGATTTGAGAAGTTGTTCAGGCGTCACAAGGAGAGGCATGATAAGATCGACGCAGTTGAGGCAGTTTTTGAGAATGTTGATTTCAACGAGGTAAAGAAGAAGGGTGATGAGGAGATCGGCATCATAGGTGTCGGTTTTTCCTTTACCTATGTAAAAGATGCTCTGGAAACGTTTGATGCTGAGGATGATGTAGCTTATATGAAACTACTGACGTCTCATCCCATGCCCCGTGAGAAGATAGCTGACTTCATTGAAGACCTTGATACACTGCTAGTAGCTGAGGAAGTAGATCCCTATGTGGAATTACATATCAAGGCATT
>WJJC01000059.1 GCA_014729945.1 Candidatus Bathyarchaeota archaeon | reverse complement strand
GGACACTAGCTTTGAACATGAACACGCTCCCACTCACCATCTTCATGGCTCCAATCAACTCTTCAGCCACTCTCTCGACCATATAACTACCACTGAACTCGGTACGCACACCTTTGGTAACCCAGTTCTCGTTGCGGTTAAGGTAATGAAGCTGATACCCCTGCACGGCCGCCACTGGTTTAGATTCTTTACTATGAATCTGAAACTGATGAATGAACTGCACAAGTATATTGGCTGGTGAAACAAAATCAGCGTCAAACACAACGATATATTCAGTTAAAGGGGGAATATACTTCATAGCCTCCTCCAGAGCGCCTCCCTTGTAACCAAATCGATCTTTCCTGTGAACAAACTTAATTATTGGGCGGCTATGCCTCCATTCACGATCACGTAGGATCTTAATGGTGGCATCTCGTGAGTCATCAGCTACAAGTATCTCAAAGTTAGTATAGTTGAACCTCACGCACGCTTCTAGAACTCTTCTAGCCACATTTAATTCATTGAAAAAAGGTAGGTGGATTGAGATCCATGGTTCCTCACTTATTGGCATGCGTTCAATGTGTCTTGGTGCAAGTAATCTATTAACCGGATGCTGTGGAGGGTATTTTGATGAATCAACTGAGAATAAATTCAGGGAGACTAGACTGGATATATAATATTTCGAGGCGTAGATGAAATAGAAAAAGCCAAGGATTAATGCAATATATGATGAGGTTAACCCTATTATATATTGATACACTGCGTTCCCGCCTCTTACTTTCACATATATTTGAAAGTATGATCCTATTTTGTTAGGTTAAATATAAATTTATACTATAAAAAAGAGACAAACACTACATCCAGTGCTTAGCGATCATGCGAGCATTAGCAAACCAGACATCTGGAAACTTCTTCATATAACCAATTAAACGTTCTAGAAGCATAATGTTCCCAGGTTTTCCAATTATCTGTGGATGGAACATGCTAGTCCAACATAGACCATAACGATAGTAACCATCAAAAGCATTCGACCATATCTCATAACCTGTCTCCGGGCTCATCATCCTAGCTTTGTATCCCGCCATCGGATAGTCAGCGAACAGATGGAAGTCATCCATTTCATAATAACTGGGCACAATAATCAAGCCATTATCCAGTTTATATGGCATATCCGACCCCCTAAGACTACTATCATAGATGAAACCAAGCTCCTTCAAGATATTATGAGTATTAGGTCCAATCTCCCCTCCAGCAACACGGTTACCCAGAGGTTTATATCCTGTAGCGTCTTCGAGAGCTTTTACCATCTTTAATCGGTGAACCCTCTCATCATCATAGGATAGGTGACCTATCGCCTCATGTTTCCATCCATGCGTGGCTACCTCATAACCACGATCAACAATCTCACCTACCACATCAGGGTGATTAATTGCATTCATAGCCACCACAAAGAAGGTTGCCGGAATACTATGCTCATCAAGAACATTCAGTAATCGTGGGATAATATCCGAGTTCCATACATATTCGCCCTGACTCCTGATACGTGGCTTATCCGCTACACTGGGATCATTGCCCATGAAAACCCATTCAGCGTCAAGATCAAAAGTGAAACACGCAGCGCATTGCATATCATCAGGCCATACTGAGTTCATACACTATAATCGGGTACCCATTCTATTAGATTAATCCCTCTAAAGCAACCCTTTTCTAGGATATAAGAAAATGAAATTGTGTAAGAACCTGATAATGACGTAAAGTACATGGTGAACATTCCCTCTCATCCAATCATTGGAGTCATAACACTGAGAATAATCGGGTTATTAGTCTACATCAGCGTCACAGTAGCCGAGGAAGTACCCTCCGTAACTTCTGGCATTCAAGGGTACCATTTCTAGGATTCATGAACGCCACCTTCAATAAACTGCATAGAGTAATCACATTCAGTGTGTTCATGGTTGGATTCGGATTACTTAAACCTAATATCGAGTTAAACAATATAAAGAAGCTTCATTGAAAAATAGAAATGGAAAATGAGTTAGAAAAATGAACTAGGAAAATTTCCTAGTTTATTACAACTGTATCGAGGTTGAAGTAACGTTCTGCGAGGAACCTTATCTTCTTAATATTTGACCCATTTTTACCTATGGCTATACCCTTATCCTTAGGCTCCACGTTAACCATGGCGATCTTCTTACCCTCCATACGATCAACAAGACGTATGTCCTTTACCTTGGCTGGCTTCAAAGCATTCCTAATAAACTTCTCAGGCTCCGATAAATACTCGTATATCTCAACCCGTTTATTGGTCATACTACGGAAACGTTTTATTTTTTCACCGCCTTTACCTACGGCTAAGCCTACTTCTCCTTTCTTAACTGTGAATATTATTGTGTCGTTTTCTTCATCTACTATACAATCTACAACTGTTGCCCCAGTCATGTTCTGTAGGAGCTGGATGTACTTCATTTCTGTGTCTGTTATTTTTATGTTGTCTAGCATGCTATTCTTCTTCCTTAATCATGTCAAGAATTCTTGAGTCTCCGGGGTCATTTATCACAATGGCTGATACTGGATAAGGTTTTCCACATAAAATACCTAGATCCACACTATCTTTTTCATGGATCAGTACAGGGATATCACCTAATCTCCCATGATTTTGTATCGGTTCTTTCATCTCTTCTGGGCAGTTACTACTAATGATAGTCATCTTAGCCCGTCCTCTTCTGAGCTCTCTAACCGCCTGTTTGGAGCCCATTTGGACTCTACCAGTGGAGAGAGCGAGTCTCAGCTGTTGATCTATGCTACTCATCGCTTTTTCCTCTCTGTGTCATGAACAGTTCAACGCTCCCTGTGCCTAGGGGCATCGACTGTCCGACGATTATGTTTTCAATTACCCCTTTAAGTGGATCGGTTTCACCTTTAATAGCAGCGTCCACCAAGTGCTGGATGGTCAGCTCAAAAGCTGCTCTGGCCAGTACGCTTGATTTCTCTCCGCTGATTCCGTGGCGTCCGATCTGCTGTACTTCACCGGTCTGGGTCATAATGTCAGCAACGAGCATTACGTGGCGTATATCTACATCCAATCCCTGTTCGGTCAATACGGCGTGAGCTTCCTTCACCAAGGAGTTTCTCGCAGCCTCGATACCGAATATAGCTGCCGTCTCATGGACGTTATTAGTAGTCGTCCTACTGGGGTCTATTCCCTCGACTCGTAGTACACCCTCTAGGTTACTTCCATCCGTTCTGATGAGCCATTCCCCATCTTCTATGGTTGTAAGCACTCTGTTGATCTCCTCGATTCCCTTTATGCTTGCCTCTGAGACATTCTTGATTATTGGCTCAGGGTCATGGGATTTATCCTCCTCCAGAGGTATCAAGTATTCGTATTCATCTGGCTTACTGTAACTATAGGGGATTCTTGATTCTACATCATCTATAGATACTCCCAGAGTTTCCATACGCCCAGGATCAATACGTATTCTTACAGCCTCCTTCCTGAGGTCAACATTAACGCTGTCTATCACATCATCGATGGTCGTGTAGGTTAGTTTCTGGGCTACCTCACGGGCTTTCTTCTCGGATTTCCTGTGCTTCTCATCGAGGTAGATATCCATTACCGGTGTTGATGGACTCTTACGGGCGTCAACGATCTCAATTAGTCTTGGGAGACCTAAGGTTACGTTTAGCTCGGCAACTCCTGCATAGTGGAAAGTTCGGAGGGTCATTTGTGTACCCGGTTCTCCTATAGACTGGGCTGCGACTATTCCAACTGCCTCCCCTGGCTCCACCAAGCTGTAGTCATAGTTTCTTAGCACTGAGGCGATTACCTCATCCACTGCTTTCTCAGTGAGATCCTCCTCGGTTAGTCTCCGGTACATTTCCTGTTTCAGTAATTCGGGTATATCTGTCTGGATTGCATCCAGTTTTTTCTGTATATACGCCTCTGAAGCGTTCTCACCCTCGACCATGTTGATCTTTGTTCTATCCCTTAACTGGGAAACGTTGACTGCTACACCGTGGTCAGATTTACTTGGGTCAATACCGTCCTCACCATATGTAAACTGAACAATATCCCCGATACTGTTCCTAACGGTACCATCGTACTCCACTCGCAGATGCTCTAGAGCGTTGATAAGTCGTCTCTGCATGTAACCACTCTGCTGGGTACGTACCGCTGTGTCTACTAGGCCTTCTCGCCCACCCATTGCGTGGAAGAAGAACTCTAGGGGATCTAATCCATCCCTGTAACAGTCATATACGAATCCCCTAGCTACGGGCATAGTATCGTTCTCTTTGAAATGGGGTAGGGTTCTATCCTCGTAACCTCTCATAATTCGCTCACCCCTGATAGACTGCTGACCTACACTGCCCATCATCTGGCCAATGTTTAGACTGCTTCCACGAGCACCGCTTCGAGTCATGATTATTCCACTGTTCTCAAGGGGAAGTCCACTCTGAACGATCTCACCGGCCTCGTCTCTGGCTTTGGCTAACTCATTCATTACCTTGATCTCAAAGCTCTCCTGAGTTGTCTGTCCAGGTAGTCGCTCTAACTCACCTGATTCATACTCCTCTGTGAGTTTTTCAACGCTTTTCTCCATCTTCCTCATTACTTGGTCTATTCCCTTGATCTCCGGTTCATCAAGTGTAAGCTCGTCATAGCTATATGTGAATCCCGTCAAAGTCAGGAAACCGTTGATAAGCCGGGATACACCGTTTAGGAAGTCATGACCTGCGTCTGTTCCATAGTCCTTTATGACTCTGTGGAAGATTGTGTCTGGGCGCTCAGCGCCGATGCTGTTCTTGTCTATGACACCTGACTTGAGTTCTCCATTTTGTATCATTACATAGGCATCGTATTCACATGCCTCATACTTGCATTCAGCACAGTGCATACAGATGTTTGCCCTGCTGACGAAGCTAAAGTCAGCTGGAAGGAATATGCTGAAGATTGATTTACCGCTCCATAACGGTTCAGGCTCAGAGATTGTTGGCTCAGGTACCTCACCCTGATACCCTATATAGCTTAGAAGCTTACCAACTTCATTAGCTTTCAACATGGTCTCCTTTCTTGTGAGGAGGTATGCTCCGCTGATGTAGTCTTTTCCAGCGCCTATGATTGGTGCGCCGTATCTTGGGCTCAGAATCTGGTCCTGTACCTGCATTAGCATACGTGCTTCTGTCTGGGCTTCCTTGCTCTGAGGTATATGCAGGTTCATCTCGTCTCCGTCAAAGTCCGCGTTGTAGGGTGGGCAGACAGTGAGGTGCATCCTGAACGTCTTGTAAGGTAATACCTTGACCCTGTGAGCCATGATACTCATCCTGTGGAGACTTGGCTGTCGGTTAAAGAGGGCGATGTCGCCGTCCTTAAGGTGTCTTTCAAGAATAAATCCGGGTTCAATACTCTCTGCGATTAATGTCCGGTCTTGTACGAATTCGAGTCTTATGCGTTTTTGGTCGGGTCTTATGACGTATAATGCTCCCGGGTGGTTATTTGGTCCATTAATGACCAGTTTCTTAACTGCTTCAATGTTTCTCTCAGTGACAACCTCTGGTACTGTGAGTTTTGATGCTATGTGCACTGGTACTCCTACCTGGTTAATATCCAAGTTTGGATCTGGGCTAATTACTGTACGAGCAGAGTAGTCTACACGTTTCCCGCTTAGATTCCCTCGGAATCTGCCTTCTTTTCCTTTGAGCCTCTGGGCTAGTGACTTTAATGTCCTGCCTGAGCGGTGTCTCGCTGGGGGGATTCCTGATACCTCGTTGTTGAAGTAGGTTGTAACGTGGTACTGAAGTAGCTCAGAGAGGTCTTCAATGATTAATGTAGGGGCTCCGGCGTCTATGTTTTCCCTGAGTCGTTGATTGATTCTGATTATATCTACTAATTTGTGTGTCAGATCGTCCTCGGCTCTTATTCCTGACTCTAGTATGATGCTTGGTCTGACATCTACCGGAGGAACAGGCATTACCTGCAATATCATCCACTCTGGTCTGGCTACAGATGGATTATATCCCAGCATTTCTAGGTCTTCATCTGAAATACGCTCAAACCATTCCCGGATCATGTTTGGAGTGAGTCTCCGGGTTACCTCCTCTTCTTCCTCCAAACCTTCATCAAAGAATTCCTCTTTCTCGATCTCAACAAAACTGGTTGGTTTATTGAATTTAATCTTCGTCTGGACCATACCACAATATGGGCACTCTTTGTATCTCTTGTACTTCTTCGCTTGTTTCTTGATCTCATCCTCGGTCTCTTCACTTACTTTACCGAATAAATCGATGTCTCTACCCATTTGCTCCTGAAGCTTCTCCTTAAGTTCAGGGTCCAGTAGTATGCTTCCGCATCCTCGGCAGGTCGCGTTCAGCACTTTGTATACCGGTTTAGCGAACTCTACGTGAACCACGGGTACAGCTAACTCGATATGCCCAAAGTGTCCCGGACAATTGATTGCGATGTTTCCACATGTACGACACCGCTGTCTCGGCTCTAATGTTCCTAATCTTTGGTCCATAAGACCTCCTGCAATTGGGGCTCCGTCTTCATCGTAGGTGTCGCTGGTGTTGGTCTCAACTACGCTTAGTCTCCTAATCTCGTCTGGTGGTAGTAAACCGAATTTAATTGCGTTAATTACTTTACTCATTTTACTCGACCTCCTTGGTTAGCTCTAGGCTTGGGGACAAGCCGAGGCTTTGCATCTCCTGTAATAGTAGTTTGAAGGCGTAGCTTACTGTTACGGGTTCTATGTCTCCCTTTCCCTCACAGGTTGGACAGACATATTTTCTCTGTCTGATATCATAGTAACCTTGTCTCCCACATCGCTCACAGACGTAGATGGTGTAAGAGTCGGATTCCTCAAGTAGCCTGTCCTTGAGAAGCATGGCTGCTCCGTGTCCTACTAGGCAGTCTCGCTCCATCTCTCCGAATCTTAGTCCTCCTCCTCGAGCTCGGCCCTCTGTTGGCTGCCTTGTAAGCATCTGCACTTGCCCACGTGCACGGGCGTGTATCTTATCCACGACCATATGGTGGAGCTTCTGGTAGAATGCAACGCCGAGGAATATCTCTGTCTCAAACATTTTCCCTGATTGCCCATCGTATAGTATCTCCTTACCACCTGACTGGAGACCAAAGTCTATCAGGTGCTCCTGCAGGGTCTTGGGTTCCTCGTTATCGAAGGGCGTTCCGTCGACGATGTCGCCCCTGATGGATGCGGCTTTACCGCCTATGGCCTCAATGAATTGGCCTACTGTCATCCTGCTAGGGTAAGCGTGCGGGTTCATGATTATGTCAGGGATGACCCCTGTTGTACTGAAAGGCATATCTTCCTGTGGCACAAGCATTCCGATTACTCCCTTCTGGCCATGCCTTGACACGAACTTATCTCCAAGTTCGGGGATACGGTTACTTCTTACTTTTACTTTGACTAGTTGACTGCCCTCGATGTCCTTGGTGATAAATACACTGTCTACGACACCTACCTCGTTGGGTCTTACACCCACGCTAGTGTCACGTAGCTGGGGGCCTCTTACTTCTAGGCCACGGTATTCCTCCATGAATCTTGGTGGACTGGTCTTACCGATTAGTATGTCGCCGCCTTTCACTTCTCCTTCACTGGCTACTAGTCCGTCTGATTCTAGTTGTCTGTAAGCGTCAGCTCCATGGTATCCTCTGATACCCGCTTCTGGTATTGTTAACCTGTCTTTGCTCCCACCAAGGTATTGTTTGCACTCGGCTTTGTATATCCTGAAGAAACTACTGTTACCTAGTCCACGCTGGACCGAAGCTTTGTTGAAAATGATGGCGTCTTCCATATTATATCCGATGCTACTGAGTATCGCGATAACAAAGTTTTGACCAGCTGGTCGTTCATTATAACCGAATACATCCATGGGTTTGGTGGCTACTAGTGGTTTCTGCGGGTAATGGAGCAGATGTGCTCGTGTATCTGTTCTATCCCTATAGTTAATGGCATAAACGCCTGGCGCCTGCTTGGCCATAGCCGCCTGGTATGTGTTACGAGGGGACTGATTATGCTCAGCATAGGGGATGATTGATGCCCCGACTCCCAAAATGGTGAAAGGGCAAACCTCCATATGTGTGTGTTCTGAGGTTAAATGATCTTGATCGATTGCTATGTATGCATTCTCTTCCTCATCGGCGTCAAGGTACTCTATTATTCCCTCTCTAACCAAGTCGCTCCAAGCCCATCTATCCTGCCGGATATTGCGAATATATCTCTGTTTGAGTAAAGGTCTACCATCGTCTACTACGATCAATGGGCGCCGGATTCTTCCCTCATCACTGTTGACATAGATCTCGTTATAGTTACGGTAGTAAGAGATATTGGCTTCTCCACTAATCTCTCCTTTTCGCCTCATCTCACGGAATGTATCCACGAGTACAGCGGGGGAGGTGGTATATCCAAGCAAGTATCCTTCTACAAAGATCTTGATTCCATTGTGTCTGAGTTGTTCATCGGCGTCCTTGCTTCTTATTACTCCCATGAACTCTAGGGTTCGTTTGATCTTCTCCGCGTCTGTGCCGATACTTACGCTGCTCATGAGAGCTAGGTTCTTGACTAGTCCACAGTTTGCTCCCTCTGGTGTCTCATTGGGGCAGAGTCGACCCCAGTGGGTGCTATGTAGGTCTCGGGCCTCAAAGTTGGGCTGTGTCCTACTGAGTGGGCTCTGGAGTCTTCTCAGATGTGATAATGTGCTTAAGGTATTGGTTCTGTCCAGTAGCTGGGTCATACCAACTCTGCCCCGTCTCCAATTCCCCGTCGCTAAAGCGTGTTGAATGCGGCTCGTAATAATACCGGGTCTGATCGCTGCACTTATGAGTACGCCTTTACGTCTAGTGCTCATTCTTCTGAACTGGTACCTCATGTCCCTGTAAAGACTCCAGAATGCTGAACGGAACAACTCGGCAAGTAGTGGACCAGCTAGTTTGATTCTCTTGTTCCTTAGATGGTCTTTATCGTCTTCATGTCTCATTCCGAGTTTTAACTCAATGATCCTTGAGGCCATCTCTCCGAGGAAGACCGCTTTATCGAATCTATCCTCCGGTTCCCTGCCAATGTGTGGTAACAGGTTTCTGTCTAGAATAGTCTCGGCTCGTTTAATCCTGAAGTCTTTGACCTGCCCAAAGGCTACCCTGTTTCCTATAAATAGTACTGCGTCTTCTATGGTCTGTATTGATGCTGCTTCTCTAAAGCTGGGTTCCAACTCGTTGAGTAGATTCGGGTCGAGGCTTACCATCTCAGCTACTTCACGGTCCGTCTCGACGCCTAGGGCTCTCATTAAGACTACGAGAGGCACAGGTACCGGTACGCCTGGGATAGTTACTTTCATGGCGCCGTCGGCTTTTAGGCTGGTCTCGATTCTTGCCCTGAAGCCTACGGTGGTGCTGAATACTTTGCCCTTGTATACGGGTCTGGAGCCACGGGTATCAGTCTCTACTAGAACCCTGTTAGGGGCCAAGTCTTCTAGGCTTACTATTACTCGTTCGCTGCCGTTTACTATGAAGTATCCACCCACCTCGTTGGGGTCTTCTCCAAGTTTGATTAACTCGTCCTCGGTGTGGCGGCTGAGGAGACATAGGTTGGATTTTACCATTATTGGTAGATCGCCTATGTTGACGCGCTCATATGTCTCGCGTCCCTCGTCATCCAGCTCTATCTCTAGATAGAGAGGGGCAGAGTAAGTGAGACTTCGTATCCGGGCTTCACGAGGGTAGACTTCGCGTACGGTTCCATCTACCTCGACTACTCGGGGGTCTCCAATCTCAATTGCGCCGAATTTAATATCATATACGTGATCGGGCACCTCTATCTGGATGCCTCCTATCTCATCTATTATCTGTTGCAGCGTGTTCCTAGTGAAATCATTGTAGCTGTCTAGGTGCTGCTTGACTAGGCCTTCCTCGTTAAAGAAAGACTTCATCATGTCCCAGTGGTCGTTTTCTGAGAGAAGCAAATTTAATTCATCCTATTTTTAAAGTTAATAATACTGCAAGCTGTTAGTAGCGGGAGGAGCTTAATGACGGGGACTGATCCTTTCATTTAACCAATGTTCACCTATTCAGAATCCATACTAACCTTGCAGAGGCTATACAGTAGGCTATGTGCCTCCTAAAAAAGATTTCTCCTCGGGTTTAATCCAGTACACCCTAGGAGGTGTTACTTTGTTCTCTGTGATTCATTTACTCTCAGGGTTTAAGAATATTGCGATGCCTAGAATACAAACTTTTATAGGGGAAACTTGTTATTCGATTAGAGCCCAATAAACGAGTGATAAATGACATGGCGGATATGATTGAACGAGTACTTGAGCGCAGCGTAGGGAAGACCGTGCTCATAAAGCTTAGAGGCGGTAAGACGCTCAGGGGTACTCTTGAGGGTTTTGACCAGCACGTTAATCTCTATATGAAGGACTCTGAAGAAGTCACAGATCCTATGAGCGTAGTTGAGATCGGTGATATTGTTCTTCGCGGGGATAATGTGATTATGGTAAGTCCGCCGCCGGAGTAAGATGTGATAAATTATGCCAACTAAGGGACCAATTCATAAGGGAAAGACTATTCATATAAAGTGTAGGCGCTGTGGACGCAGGGCTTATCATATTAGAAAGAAACGTTGCGCGGCTTGTGGTTATGGGGATACGGCGAAGATAAGAAAGCCGAGTAATAATCGTAAGGATCTTCAGCGCAGTAGACGTATCGTCTAGCCTATTTTTATTTAGTTAAGTTTTTAATGGATATCTGTGTTTTGATATGAGCATGCGGGGGTACCCGAGGCTGGTCAAAGGGGCGAGACTTAAGATCCGATGCTTCGGGATAAGACATCTCGTGTCTTAGGACTTCGAGGGTTCGAGTCCCTCCCCCCGCATCTATAATACAACCCTAGAAAATTCTCAGGATTCATTCAGAGAATACCTAAGAGATAAACAACTAAAACCATCTACAATCAAGACAAAGATTAAGGTACTTAGAACAATCAGGAACAGAGGTAATCTCTGGGATTCTGATGAAGTTACTGAGATAATTAAAGAAGCTGACTGGATAAATCGTAGAAAGAATATTGGTTTCTATGCTTATCGTGATTGGTGCAACTGGAAGGGATTCGATTATGAATTTGAGACATTGAGAGAAAAAGATGCACCGCTACCCTATATCCCATCAGAGAAAGAACTTGATCAACTAATAGCAGTACACAATGACTTTTATGCCTCATTCCTACAAACTATGAAAGAAATAGACTGATAGTATGTGACTTCCTACTCTATGGCTTTGATAGACTTGCACCCTTCTTGAACGCGGCAACAGGGATAGAGTATACACCAGAGGACCTAATAACCGCGGAAGCCAGAATGCAGACACTGAGCAGGCTCTACAACTTAAGGAAAGGACGCAGCCATGATGATGATAAACTTCCCGAGAGATTCTTCCAAGAGAAGAGCATCGCGGGTTTGATAAAAGGAAAAAAGATTCCAAGGGAGCTCTACAAGAAGCAGGTGGAGGAGATCTACCGGCTCAGAGGATGGAATAAGTGGGGAGAACCAACAGAGGAGACCCTAAACAAGCTTGGAGTCAAACTACTCCAATAGGAAGCCCTATCACATACCCGGCACATAGTATAATTGACTTGATGTTAGATGAAACCTAAGAAAAAACTTCCCGATGATAGCAGCGAGTTACTAGAGATCGGGAGATATATTCTAGTTGAGACAACCCTCAACAAAAAACAGTACTATCAGATCTACGAGTTCTATGAAACAGGTGATG
This sequence comes from Candidatus Bathyarchaeota archaeon, assembly GCA_014729945.1. Next base: position 20,854 of record WJJC01000059.1, on the reverse strand, counting down.
GACGTAGATACTGGGCTAGAGGAGCAGGGAATAGCGACTTAGACACGGTAACTGCTGAGCTTGAACGAATCACAGGTAGAAAAGTGAAGTTAGCTCAGTAATAGCCAGAGACTTGGAACCACAAACATCAGAGAAGAAGTGGTCACGAACCACATTGTATTCGCTAGATCAAGATCTAAATCATATAATGTTGGAGGCACCATGGCAGTGAACGCTACAGGCATACTGGCTAGAATCACGGAGACCTTTAATGGTAAGCCACCGTCAACATCCCCAAGTCCCAGATAAGACCCTAAGAGATAGACACTGCCCGGCACAGCCACGAATTTAATGAATAATAGCACTCCAGCCTCTCTAAGGTACTCCCTCATCTTCCCAAACCTCATAGCCATCCCTATGGATGATAATAAGAGCAAGGTACCCAAGGGGATAAGTACACTGTTGAAGGCGGGGTAGAACCCTGGTCTATTAATACCCCTTAGGTTTAGACCTAGTCCAAATATCATGCTGGACATAGCTACCAATACGAACCGGTCAGTCAAGACAGCAAACACACGATCCCTGATGGAAACGTCTTCTGATAGAGAGTCACTCGTAGACTTTGCATAGGGAAAACCAATCCCATAGTATATGAAAGTCTCAAACAGCTTATAGAAGGGCATTAAGGCAACTGCTGCCTCACCCAGCAGTATATAGGTAACTAGTGACCCGATACTGCCGATATTAGTGAAACTACCACAAGTAACAAATACTCCTTTCTGCTTTCGGTTCAAATCAAGTAATTCAGAAGCGATATACGCTAGTACGCCTCCAAGTAAGATGGCGAAGGCCCCCAGAAAAGGCAAAGTGATTACCCTCAAGTCATTGAGATCTAGCCCCCAGATGGCTCCACCGAACGCGATGGGGTTTACAAACAACAATGCCGTTGCTTGCAGTTTTCTTCTTAACCTATTGATCTCTTCCGGGGTCTGGGATAAACCGTGGGGAACCCTGTTCCTGTAAAGGTAGCCTATTAATAAACCAGAGGCTATCAAACTAAGAGAATAGAGAATATTCAGGATGCTAGTCATACCGCATAATATCCAGCACCGTATTTAATGGAAACGAGGAAACCATCACATGGCTCTCATCTTTCTTCTAATTAAAAAAGGTCCAGCTAGAGCGGAGAATAATATTGTTCCCAATACAGTGGGGAACACCAAGTTAGTGAACAGGTGTGGATCAGTGAACACGATTCCCTCAGCATCATACAGAAGTGGGAGCTGGGCGAAGACAAGAGCAGAAGTACCTAGAGGATAAGTTAACTTGATTATACCAGTCTCCATTGGCTCCAGATCCGAGAATCGTTCCAATACCGTACCAGAGAAAAATCTGAGCACAAGAATCATAACTGTAAAACCAAGCCCGGCTAGGAGAAAATCCCTGCTCAACGTAACGATCAAACCAGTATAAACAAAGTAATAGGCTTTCAAAGCGAAGCTGATCTCTCTATTCATATCTGTAAGCTGTTTCACATCGATACGCGGTGAGAACCCCAGCCACCCACTCAACATTTTGAGATTAGATATAGTGAACCCGAACAGGAAGCAAGCCATAGTTCCCCCACCGCTGCCGGCGACATACTCAGCCAAGAAATAAACCTGAAACAAAAAAGCTATGGTAATCATATAGAAGCTCCCCGCGCCCCTCAACCGGTGGAGGATAACACTCCATAAGACACCAGATAACAACCCAGTAGCCGACCCAACTAGCAGGACAAAAAAGATATCTTTCATGAGATCGAGAGGCCGTACGGTGCCAGCCAAGGCTACCTTGATTATGCTGATGGCTATCATCACTCTTACAGGATCTACTAACGTAGACTCCAATGCCATTATCTTCCAAGCATCAACCATACCACCCAACCTGAACTGATCCCTGATACTAACTACCGCTACTGTGCTGAGCCCACCCAGCATTGTCCCCAGTACCATGGATTTCAAAAGGGAGAGCCCCGGGTAGAGGAAGGTTCCTATTAGGGTGGTGCCTGTGACGATTAGAAAGAAGGTTAGTAAGGAGATTAAGAGGGTGTTAGGGAGGATATCTCGTAAGGTCTTGTACTCCACACCCATCCCGGCTTCAAAGGTGATCAACATAATGCTGAGTGTGCTTACTAGGGGCGCTGCACCTCTGAAAAGGTTGACATCGATTATACCCATTATTGGTCCAAGGAGAGCACCGAATAAGAGAAGCCAGATTATATCCGGTATCTGCGTGTATCTATAGATTAGGCTGCTGAAGTAGCTGATCAATATTATTATGGATATGAATAGAAAGAGATCCTGGGGAGTTATGGTTTTACACCTTTACTGGTTAAAGGTTGTCGCTATTTTATTTAAACACAATAACAGCCCATTAATCTTAAGCCAGATTAACATAAATCGTACAAGCTACACATAGAAGGAGAAGACTAGGTTTTCCTAAATCTTCCGTGGTACTCTTCTTTCGGATATTTCTCCCTGTTTTTCTTAAGTTTCCGCCTGACTGCTACAGATAAGTTGATCCCTAGATCATGGCTCAAGAAGAGTAAATAGATCAATATATCCGCTACCTCGTCGCGGATCTCATGCATCCTAGTGGAATCAAGTTTAACGTCATCAGCTGATTCTATTTCACGCCATAGGAATAATTCCTGCAGCTCTGATGCCTCAATGGATATGGCAGCTGCTAACTCCTTAGGTAGGTGAAACTGCTCCCAGTCACGCTCAGATCTGAACTCTAGTAAAACGGGTAATAACTCCTCAATAGACCCAACCAAATTATACACCTGTCATCTTCATATTAAGAGCTTCACGAGAGGTTATAGATTTCGCGGACAGGAGTACAAACTGACTTCCTCATTGGTTTAGATGCCGGTTGAGACATAGCTGAAACTCTTATCACTCCACCTATTCTCCAACCTATTATAAATCAACACAGCAACAAACAATAATACCAATGAAAACCCGTATATAACCTGAACAGCCAGCTGTGGTTTGAACTGGAGGATCATGGAGGCGATCTCAATCACCGTCAAAGGGGGAGCCACGATGACCGTGAACTTCAGGATTGTTTTAGCCCCAAAGAACAGGGTATTAGTCCATAACCCCGTGAGATAAGCCGTAACAGCCACAACAAATAGGCTAGTGGAGAGCGCCACCATCACCCCCATGGGAACCATTCCCAGCTGTCCCTTCAAAAAACCAATCAACAACACATATCCCATAGCAACACCCGAAGTCAACAATAGATAAACCATTAACTTGGACTTCACTACCATATCCACACTGACAGGCTGAACATTCAGATATTCATTATGTTCAATATTCGTCAAGAAACTATAAGTCATTACTCCCATGAAGCCAACGATTCCACTGTAGAAAACCACATTAAAATCGATGGATACCTCGAAGCCCACCTGAAACAGCCACGAGATGAAGTATATTGCTAATAGATGCCCTCCAAACCCCGTCAAAGCCGGGAACAGGCTATTACTACGCACCAGCTCCAGCCACTCCTTAGCGACCAATGTACGTAGCCCACCCATATACCCCAGCCTGGCTTCAGCCCCCAGTAAAGACGCGTCGTGTCGCTGCTCATGAAGCTCAAATCTCTCCTTCATGAAATAGACACCAACGCTAGCCATTAGGACTGCCTCAGCTATAGAGAATACTATGTAAGATAGTTTCTTGGTGATCCAGTAACCCAGTGAAGGAATAACATAGCCTATGGGTATAAAATTCAAAGGATAACACAGCAAAAAAAGAGACAAAACGATGCAGGTGAGGATGAAACCGGTTTTTCTCGACTTGAGGCTTAAAGCACTGAGAGCAAAGCTTAACCCCATCCCCAGCATGAAAGCCAGAAACATGGTGACTCCGAGCACCAAAACACTCAGAGGAGAGACACCAGCGGATGGAGCAGTCAAACTCACACCTAGTACCAAGGGCACGTAGCTGTAAATCAGATAAAATAAAGAGTCCTTGAGGTAGAAGACCCCCATAACATGTTTGAAGCTAACCGGATACTGCTGAGGCAACTGGAGTAGCATACTCACCTGACCCAGTCTCAGAGTCATAACATGTTCACCTATCTTACCGAATCCACCCACGAATACCCCGTAGATAACTGATGCAGTGTGAAGCATCAAGAGTATAGTGCTGAGTTGGATATTACCCATGATGTACGGGGTGATGAAGGCACCAAGAGAGGTGAATAAGAATATCATGAAAGGGAACAACCCGGAGCCTAATCCACCCAAGAGTGATGTATGGAGTCTCCACTCCTCCTTGATCATGGATTTAAACAGATGCCAGCTAAGAGACTTCACCCTCATCCACCACCCTTAAGAATATTTCCTCAAGACCCTCGTCACCCTCACGCAGCTCATCAATGGAACCAGAGCTCACAATTCGACCCTTATTGATTACAGCGATCCTGTTGCAGAGTTTCTCAGCTATCTCAAGAATATGGGTGCACATGAAAACCGTGCATCCATTTGATACCAGGTTTCTCAAGTATTCTCTAACCTTTCGCTGATAGATGGGGTCAAGGTTGATGAAAGGCTCATCAACCAACAGTAAATCCGGCATATGTATGAACGCAGAAGCCAGCATAACCTTCTGTCTCTGACCCTTTGATAGATCCCTGCACAGTACATCGGCTTTATCGGTAATGTCGAAGAAACCCAGCCAGTGATCCACACGGTTAAAATCCTCTACACCCCGTATCCTGCATGTGAGCTCAAGGGTCTCACGTGCTGTTAGGAAGGTTGGCGGAGTATCGGCTTCAGGAACAATACCTACTTGTTTCTTAACCATTATGGGGTTAGTGTGGGGCACCCCTGCAGTGTAGGCTTGACCGCTATCAGGTAACAGTTGACCGGTGATGACTCGTAGTAGGGTTGTCTTTCCGGCTCCATTGGGTCCGAATAAGCCATAGAAGTCACCCTTCTCCACGTTGAAGCTAATGTCTTTGAGTACATTTGTTTTCCCAAAACTCTTGTTGATTTTATCGACTTTTATTACCGCCATGGAGTCCACTGTTTGTTTTGTTCAAGGTGTTTAATGTAAAAATGATTCTGATACAGTATTCAGGTGTTTATGATCTATATGTTACCTAGAGTTTACCGTGATGAAGGGTTCAACGTATCTCCGCATGAACTCCATATTCGTGCGTATATCAAGTGGCTCCATCAAACCCTTTTCTGTGATTACGCCGGTGATTAACCTTGGGGGAACTACTTCAAAGTAGGGATTTCCTATGGTGACGTTCAGCATGGGTTCTGCTACTTCATCCGGTGGTTTCATCTCTGGTTCTATGGTTTTTCCGAGATAGTTTAGTACATTGAATTTACTGGTATCACAGAGAACGTAGAAAGGTATGTTATGGTCTAGGGCGGCGTATCCCAATAAACTGCTGCCTACCTTGTTCACCACTGAGCCATCATACTGGACACTATCAGCTCCAATTATACAGATATCAGCATTGGGAACATACACTCCGGCGGCTGCATCAATTACCAGTAAGACGTTAAAACCCTCTTCCCCCAGTTTCTCTGCCAGCAGTTTACCCTCCAATGTGGGTCTACTCTCGGTGACCAGGATATTCTCGTACCTGTTTTCACGGATCACATCAATCACAGTACTGCTGTAACTGTAAGTGAATACGGTTTCAGCATCCACTGCAACAGTCTCCAGGTACTCTGCTATCCGCTTCTTGCTCTTCTCGCTTCTCCTGACGAGGTTTGAGGCTAACTTACGCAACCTAGATCGATAACTGTTTAGATCAGTTGTCTTTTCCAGTTCATTAAACAGGTAACCGATTTTGTTAGCCAGCGGAGCCATACTGGGTCTGGAGGAGACAAGCCTGATGCCTATACTCCAGAGCAGTTCATGAAGAACATCAACACATGGTGCGTCCTCGTGGAGACTCACAGTAACCAATACTTCAATTGCCTTGTTGCTCAAATAGTCGGCTCCGTGAACATTATCCATTGCTATGGAATCTATGAGCAACTCGGGGTTATAGGGCATACATGGAAAAAAGCTTGTATAAATAAAAAGGTGTTTTAAGTCGCCATTGACCCTGGCTGCCCTGATTTGGGGTACCATGGTGCCGATGCGGGTACGCTGAAAACTCGTGTACTCATCTCCCTATCCACCATCAATATGCCCCTGCCCTCCTCACCCACGATACTCAGCTGCTGCACAGCTTCCCCCACGTTTGCCTCCTCCTCTACCTGCTCCTCAATGAACCACTGGAGCATCTGATAGGTAGCATGGTCCTTCACATTCAATGAGACATCCACCATGTGGTTAATCCTAGAGGTAATATGCTCCTCATGCTCAAGAGCCGCTTTAAATAATTCCAGAGGTGTCTTCCACTTGTCCGGCGGCGCCTCAATGGCTTGTAGTTTGACATGCCCACCTCGTTCTAAGATATAGTTATAGAATATGTCTGCGTGTATCTTCTCTTCCCGTGCCTGTACACGCATCCAGTTAGCCATTCCCTTGTAGCCCTCCTCATCCAGCCACGCTGCCATGGCGAGGTAGATATAGCCACTATAGGTCTCTTCCTGAACCTGTTGATTAAGTTCCTCTAATATCTTCTCGTCTATCATAATTAGTCAATTAAAAAAGAGGAACCGTTGCTTTTAATCTTGATTAGTATCGACAAACTACTAGGGTAATAAGTTCATCGTTACGAACTGGAGCATCATTATGCTCCTTCTTATATCTCCATAACTCAGCGATGCCCTTTCTTAGCCCCTCATCGGTGATTGGTCTGAACATACTCCATAGCTTATTCTCAGCTATCTCCACGAACTCTTCAACGGATTGATAACGCTCCTCACGATACTCATGAAAATCTATGGAGCTAAAACCGGCGTTGGTGAAATACTCCGTGAACTCTTGGTTACTAGGGTATACATTAAGCTGGTTTCGCTTAATCTCGGGGAAATACTTGAAAACCACTTTCCTGTGTAACTGAGCATAGCCAATCGTTCTAATGACTACGGTTTTACCCGGTTTTATCACCCGTCCGCATTCATCTGCTGTACTCTGCTTATCCTCTATATGGTGCCACACCTGACTACTGAAGACACAGTCTAGTATGTCGGATCTGAGAGGCAACCATTCACCTATTCCGTTGAACCAGTGAACATCCCGTGACTTCTCCCGGGCCTTACCCAGCATACCCGACACAGGGTCCATCCCCAGCATCAAACAATCAGCCGCTGAGCCTCTGCCCACAGTGTAGAGCCCCGTACCGCAGCCCAAGTCAAGTACAAGGGAGTCCTCGTCTACATCTGCTAGGCGTTTAGTCTCGTTTCCCCATAATTCGATATTCTCGCTCTTCCTACCCTTATCATACTCATCGGCTATATTAGCGAATTCTTCCCCCGACTGCTTACTATAGTCGTAGCTCATATAGAGAAAACAACTCGTTAGAGATATAATAATTAATCAGCGTAACTGATTTCTGACGACAAAGTTTATTATAATATATCCTATATTCTGGAAGGCGAGAGCCGCCATAGCTCAGCTCGGTAGAGCGTCTGCCTGTTAAGCAGTTGGTCAACGGTTCGATTCCGTTTGGCGGCGCCACCTAAATTATCTCAAGCAGTGTAACCTGTAAACCATTGATAGCCCCGGTATCAATATCCACAGTAGCCTTGACCTCCATATGCATATTATTCACAGTAACCTTAGCCGGGCGAAACTCCATAGTGAAATAGGTCTCCATCTTCACCTGATAACTATCCTTACCCACTTCTGTGTTAGCCGTTGGGTTCCATACCAGACTACCCGCCATGGCATCAATCTCCTGCTTTAATAATATCTTGGCGGTGTTCTCCCCGTAGAGATTCACCCATTCCTCAAATTTCTGCTCCTCCTCAATAAGTACATCAAAGACATCCTCTGCTATACTCTGCTCAAAGTCGCTTGAGGGATTAGCTAAGTGAGCCGTCAATAGTCTTACTCCATCATTTTCCCTCACTAGTGTCTGTATTTCCTCAAGCTCATTATTCACCGAGTTATACGCTGTCTCAAGGTCTGAGAAACTCTGAGTCATATCACTCCAAGATCCCTCAAGAGAATTCAAATCAGTCTTTAACTGAGCAAGTTCATCCTCAATAGTGTTAAGGTCACTGTTGAGGTTTATCTGCCCATTCTCCAGCGCCGAGACCCGGTCCGATATCCTGTCAACCACATCCGTTAAGACCAGTATACCCTCTAGGTTCTCATCAATCACATTGATGCTCTCATTAACCGAGGAAAGCTTGGAATCAAGAGCAGAAACATTATCCTCAATATCACTTATCCGTTCCTCAACAGTCTTGCTTCTTTCATTAACCATATCAGGATAGAAGACTGCGTAACCCGAGCCAAGCCCAAGACTAACACCGATTATTAACCCAATCACGACTAGCGCCAAGGGTTTTGAGACAGGTATTCGAGACTGCATAATAGTATAGATGACAGCGAAAAGATAAGCTTTGAAGTATATTTTCTACGTGAAGTGGTTCCAGCCACCCTTCTTTATGGGTACTAGACCAGTATCCGTCCTGTGGAGTATCTCTTCATCCTCAGTGACTACACCGATCTTAACTAGGCTACATCCAACCGAGTTAAGAGCTTCCCTAGCTCTGGACTCATCCTCCGGTCGATAAGTGAACACAAGCTCATACTCCTCACCCCCATTAAAAGCAAGGTCAATGTGATCCAAGTGGTTAGTCTCAGCATAGCGCATAGCTAAAGGATGAACCGGTACCGAATCCACCACGAAGCCATAGCCCGAGCTACGTCTAAGATCATACAGGCTAACGGATAATCCGTCACTGCTGTCCATACAGCTGGTGATGGCGTGGGTCTCCGCTAACGCCAGTCCTTCATCCACCCTAGCCTCTGGCATGTAAATGCTCTCCAGTGCGGTTTGTTCAACCTCCTTTGACGGCTTAATGCCATTCAAGAGATATGTGAACCCCACGGAGGTTAAACCAAATAAACCGGTTACAGCCAGAGTGTCACCGGGTTCAACGCCTCCCGCTCGCTTCATTAAATACTTCTCTTCTACTATACCTATGGCTGAACCGGCTATTATTACATCACACGCCTCATTAGTGTCACCCCCCACCACGTAGGCATCATAGGCCCTAGCCCCCGCCTCAAACCCCTTCGAAATCTCCACCACATCATCAACTTGGTAATCTGCCGGAACCGCGATATTAGGCATAAAAGCTACGGGTTTCACCCCTTTGGCCCCAAGATCGCTTACGTTCATCACAACGGTCTTTCTACCAGCCTGAAAAGGGGTCATACCCTGTGGGATATCAGTCTCCCATACCAGCATATCCGTGTTAATAACCAATGCTCGTCCATCACCCAAGCTCAGCGCCGAGGCGTCGTCCCAAAAAGGAAGCGGCATACCCGGCATGGATGTCAGATGCTTCATCACTCGTTTTATAACTGCACGTTCCCCCACCTCAGAGACTGTGGTCATAATTATCACTCGAATATCTCCACGGGAGGTATAAAAATGGAACCCGGGTAAACATCTTATATCGGAAGCCTTGCCTTATTGTTGTGATTAGTTTTGAGTGACATGAAGATGCCCCTTGAAGATATCAGGGTTGTGGATATGACTCACGTCTGGTACGGTCCATGGTGTACCATGATGCTAGGTTACATGGGCGCTGAAGTAATCAGAGTAGAACCACCATGGGGGGCCATAGACAGGCTCAGCAGGAGCGGAGTTTATGGGGGAGTACCGTATACATTCCACCACCTGAACCTAAACAAGAAAGATGTAACCATCAACACAAAGGAACCAGAAGGATTAGAACTACTCAAAGAGCTCATAAAGAAAAGCGACGTACTAGTCCAGAACATGAGCGTGGGCGCCATGGAGAGGATGGGACTAAGCTACGATGTACTCAATGAGATAAACCCAAAAATTATCTACGCCGCCCTTAGCGGATTCGGTCAGACAGGTCCATACAAAGAACGTAAAAGCTACGCCATGATAGCTGAAGCCATGAGCGGCCACACACGGCTCACCGGGGATAGAGCAGACCCAGAGGGGCCACCACTAGAGATGGCTCAAGCATACGGTGACATCGGCCCTGGAACCATGGCCGCCTTCGGAATAGTTTCAGCCTTAAGATACAGGGACTTCACAGGCGAGGGACAGATGCTGGATCTGAGCCAGTTCGAGATAATGACAGCCTTCAACACAGCGATAACATTATGGCAACTGGGCCAAACCACGCCAGCGGAAATGAGAAAAGAGAGTCCGGGTGGAGGAATTGGGGGATTATTCCAAACTAAGGATGATGAATGGGTACGTATAGGAGCTTATAGTCCCAAGGCCGTTGATACTGTCCGAGACATATTTGATGACCCAGATTTCGACACAGAGAAATTAGAGAAATGGGTCTCAAAGCACACCCAGAAAGAGGCCGTGGACAAATTCGTTGAAGCTCGTCTACCGGTTGCACCAGTTTACCACACCAAGGATACTGTAGCTGATCCACATCTTCACGCAAGAGGATTATTCCAAGAGATAGACCACCCCAAAGCAGGGAAATATGAGGCCATAAACTTCCCCTTCAAGATGAGTAAGACACAGCCAGAGATGAAGAGACACGCACCGTTACTAGGACAGGACAACGAGCACGTTATCTGTGACTTACTGGGCAAGTCCAAAGAATACCTGGATGAACTCAAGAAGAAGGGCGTAGTCGCCTGGACCTAATTTTTTTCTCCAAATTTCTTTTAAACATGTATCTCGAATAGGGCTTGCAGTGCCTCGGTAGCTCAGTGGTGGAGCGGCAGCCTCGTAAGCTGTAGGCCGCGGGTTCGAATCCCGCTCGAGGCTCCAAAAAAGCAATCCAGTTACGTGTTCTCTAATAAAACCCCTGTTATTGGAGAGGTTTTGTGTTATATAATTATCCAGCGCTGTGTTAAGATGCAAGGTACCCTAAAGAAGGTTAAACACTTCCATTGGAGCGTAAGCCTCGGTATTTTTCTCAAATTGCTTTGTAAAAGTAAACGCCACAATGAACTACCCAAATACTTGAGTCATTCTTACTTAAGAAAAAACTCGACTTAGTAATATAGTGATAGGAGTTAGATTTGAGCTAGCGCTTGGTTTAGGTCCTTGATGATGTCTTTCACATTCTCAATCCCCACACTGAGACGCACCAAGCCATCACTTAATCCAGCATTCAACCGCTCCTCACGTGGTATAATACTATGCGTCATGCTAGCTGGGTGACTGATAAGCGTCTCAACAGCACCAAGGCTTACAGCTAAACTGCAGAGCTCTACGCTGTTCATCATTTTACGTCCAGCCTCCAAACCTCCTTTCAACTCGAAGCTCATCATCCCACCGGGACCATCCATCTGGCGCTTAGCTAACTCGTACTGGGGAAAGCTCTCTAATCCAGGGTAGTTAACGTGATCAATCTTGGGGTGATCTTCCAAGAACTTTGCTACCTTGACGCTGTTCTCGTTTATCCGGTCCCACCGTACATGGAGAGTCTTGATACCACGAAGGGTGAGCCATGCATCCCACGCCCCCATGGTGGCACCCATGTTCTTGAAGACTGGATCCATCCGTTCCATGAACTCAGAGCTAGCGATTACTGCACCTCCCACCATGTCGCTGTGACCGCTGAGACTCTTGGTGAGACTATGAACAACCACATCAATGCCGTATTCCAAGGGGCGTTGATTGTATGGAGACATGAATGTGTTATCCATCACAGTGATGATGTCGTGTTTTTCACCTATATCGGCAATAGCCTTCATGTCTGTGAGGTTCATCAGAGGGTTGCTGGGAGACTCGATGTAGAGGAGTTTGGTGTTGGGTTTTATGGCTTTCTCGAAGTTCGCTGGATCACTGGTGTTCACTAGGGTGTGCTCGACTCCATATTCTTTCAATATATTAGTGATTAGCTTATGGGTACCTCCATAAAGCGTGTCACCAGCCACGATATGGTCCTCTTTCTTGACTACAGCCATAACCGCGGCAGTAATGGCGCCCATACCTGTAGCTGCTGCACGCGCCGCCTCTCCCCCTTCAAGTAATGCTAGACTATCCTCCAACGCCTTGACCGTTGGGTTACCCAGCCTCGTGTAGATGAATCCTTTCTCTTTGCCCTCGAAACGGGCGGCTCCTTGTTCAGCGTTCTGAAACACGAATGTCGATGAAGCGTATATTGGAGTGACAACTGAACCAGTACATGGATCAGGGTGCTGTCCCCCGTGAACCGCCTTCGTAGCGAATTTATCATATTTCAAATGTATTCTCTCCAAGACTATGGGTCATCATTATTCTTATAAGCTTGTGATGAACGCGGCTATTAAATTCCATGGACGTAATAAAAGGGATAATGAGCCTTAAGATCGTCAACGCCAAGCTCTGGCTAGATACAGGGACCTATGAGGGAGGATTGGTCACCGAGAACGGTGCTGTATCCAAGATAGGTAAAGAGACCAGCCTACCTCAAACAGAAGTCACCATAGACGCAGAGGGAAAACTGGTGATACCAGGCTTGGTTGATCTCCATGTTCACTTCAGGGAACCCGGTTTTACACAGAAAGAGGACTTCTCGACGGGAACAAGGGCTGCGGCTGCTGGAGGAGTAACGACAGTGCTTGATGAACCCAATAATAATCCTGTTACCTCATCGACTGAGGCTTTGAGGGCGAAGAAGGTTTTGGTCAAGGAAAAGGCGTATGTGGATTATCTCTTTGAGATGGCTGTATACGCTGAGGGGCTGGATGAAGTTCAGGCAGCATCCAGTATGGGCATCAACACCTTCGCTTTCTTCGATGAGCTAGGAGGAACCTCAACAGGTATGGATGATACAGGCGTGCTCTATGAGGCTCTGAAAAGAGTGAAAATGGTTGATGGCCTGGCATTGCTCAACTGCCGTGAGTCAGACCTTGTCATAGCTACAATGAGAAAGACGAGAGAAAAGGGCTCAGACAATTTAATGGATTATAATAATCACTTCCCACACGTAGCCGAGTCGGCTGGAGGAGCCAAACGAATACTATTAGCCCATAACGTAGGGGCTCGTGCCCACTTTAGGGAGGTATCTACAGCCAAGACCGTTGAGATGCTCCGCCACCTTAAGCCATACAGAAGGGATATATCGGCTGAGGTTCGGCCGGATCACCTTGTGTTAAACCATGAAAACACCTCTGATCTGGGACCTTATGCTCAGCAGTGGACTCCTATCAGAACCAGACAAAACCAAGAATCCCTTTGGGGTGCACTTAATGACGGTACTGTAAACATAATGGCCAGCGACCATGCGACCCACACAGTAGAGGAAAAGAACTCCGGCTGGGAAAACATCTGGGAGTCTCCACCAGGGCTCCCTGCTATCGAGTCTATGCTGCCCATTCTATTGACCGCGGTAAAAGAGGGGAAGACTTCTCTGGAACGGGTGATATCAGCCACAACTGCAAACCCGGCGAGGCGGCTTGGACTGTATCCAAGGAAGGGCTGTATTGCTGTAGGTTCGGATGCTGATCTGGTGGTGATCGACACCAAGAAAGAAAAGAAGATAACAGCCGATGAGATGTACGCCAAATCTAAGTGGACACCATACGAGGGATGGACCACTTTGGGAGCAGTAGAGGCCACCATACTAAGAGGAGTACCAGTCTACCAGCAGGGAAAGATCGTCTCGGAAGCACTTGGACAGTTTATCTTCGGCTAACGATTCCATTTATCAATGGTGCCTCAAATCTATATTTGGTGTAAAAAATGGCACGATACATACTACTAAGCTCACTCACACCAGACGGACAGAAGACACTTAAAAACAAACCAGAGCGAATCAAGGAAGTAAACAAAGAGATCGAGAAATTCGGCGTAAAACTCCTTGAACAGTACGCTGTACTAGGCCCCTACGATTTTGTGAACATTGTTGAGGCCCCGGATAATGACGCTGTCTTCAGGATGAGTGTGGAACTTGGAAGCAGAGGAACAGTAAAGATCCTCAGCATGCCCTCGATAACCGTTGACAAGTTAATCGAGAGCCTAAAGTAACCACTCTATTTTTTGCAAAAATATTCTCTCTGATAGCTGTCCTCGTCCAGTATCCCGAGACGTTTTATGGTCTGTCTCATTGTTAACTGGTTGGCTTCACTAAGCTCTAGGAGTGGTTTACGTGGTTTACCGACATCGGCACCGACTTCGTTGAGCGCCCATTTGAGGGGCACAGGGTTGGTCTCGCTGTACATCATCCTGATCAAGGGGAGATAACGGTATAGCGCCTCACGCATGTACAGGACATCCTCATAGCTCTCCCATGGCTTGCTGATTACAGCGATCTCCCTTGGACAAAGACTTCCGGTGACATTGCTGGTTCCTTTGCCTCCGCTGCTCATCACTACGGGTATTAAGGCATAGAATGCGCAGTCACAGCATAGCACATTGAATTTTCCCCTAGTTAGCTCAACGGTCCTCATCACCCCGTATGGGTTTGGCCCAGCTTCCTTGATGGCTACAAAGTTGGGATGCTGGGCAAGCCGGGCAATGGTCTCGGGTTCAACATTGACCCCACACCGCTCAGGGTTATTATATATAACAAAGGGCATATCCACGGCATCCCCTACGTCCTTGAAGTAATGGTATAGGGCGGTCTGGTTTGGTTTGATATAGGGTGGCTGGACTATGAGGGCGGCGTCTGCTCCCGCGTCCTTGGCGTATTTTGCGTTCTCGATAGTCTGACGTGTGGTCATTGCAGCTACCCCCACCATCACGGGGATCTTACCGTTTGCCTCATCGAGCACCGTGTCTATGATCTTTTTTCGTTCTTCCTGTGTGAGTAGGATGGCTTCTCCAGTGGACCCCATGAGTAGAACCCCTGTGCTGTGGTTCTCTGCGTGAAAACCCACGAGCTTTCTTAACATATCATAATTTACTTTATCAACCTCGTTGAATGGGGTTACTAGGGCTGGCCAGCTTCCCTCGACGTTATACTTCATATCATTTTGAATGGGTTAAATACAATTAAATCTGCTCATGAACCCGCTTCATCTTGATCCCCTGAGCTATCTCAGAAAAAAGCAACTAGGGCCAAGATATGTATAGAAGACGGGCTCATTTATGCCCATGAATGATAGATACGAGCGTGTTATCACTGCAGCCAATAACGGAGTACCGGACAGGGTACCATGGAGCGTCTGGGCACACTACCCGGCCATCCCATGGCTCAAGCATTACAGCTGGGAGCTAGCCAACAGAAACGGTGAACACCAAGCCAAAGCCCACCTAGCACTACTACAGGCACTGGACTACAAGATGGATCTCTTGAAAGTCACACCCTTCTTCAGGGCCATGGCTGATAGATGGGGCAGCGATTTTGAGTTCAAGAACAATGACGGAAAAGATACACAGCGAGCGATGATCGTTAATGAGCCCGAGGACTGGGAACGCCTCTGGGTACTGGACCCATGGAAAGACCTAAGGGAAAACCTACGTTGCATACAGGTACTAGCTGACACCCCACATGGGACCCCGTTCATCTACAGCATAAGCAGCCCAGTAACACAGGCACTACACGGCGTATCAGACCCCGAGACTTTTCACAAACATCTACGTGAACACACCGATGCAGTACTGAAAGGCTTGGAGACCATAAACGAGACAAACAAAGAGTTCATGAAAGCAGCCGTAGACGAGGGATGCCATGGATTCTTCTACGGCATAGCAGGAAGGGGCGGCTACTGGAGCCGATTCACAAGGAAACAGCTCGAGGATATCACCTTGAGACTCGACAAAGAAGCATTAAACAGCGTCGACTCAGAGATACAGATGCTACACATCTGCAATACTCTTGACGAGAACCCGGAGAAAGACGGGGGGTTGGTGACCGGGGGATGGTTCAACGAGTACCCTGTGAACATATTGAACTGGTGGGACCACCACTTCGTGCCTGTGGGAGAAGCAAAAAAGGTATACGAGGGAAAGAAATGCATCGCAGGGGGACTCGACCATAAGAAGACCCTAATGGATACACCTGAAGCTATAATGGCAGAGGCAAAACAGGCAATCAAGGACGCGGGGGAAGACGGCGGCTTCATTCTGGCAGGAGGATGCACTGTAAGCCATGAGGCACCTCTAGCTAACTATAACGCTGTAGGTAAGGCCGTCCAGCTATACGGGAAATACAAGAAGTAACCCTATATCCCCAGACCTCATCTTTTCATTATGAGTCTCCGTAAGATAGATGCTGTCATGCTCAAAGTGGAGGACCTTGAGGCCGCAGCGGATTTTTATATTAACGTCATGGGTTTGAAGAGAGGCTGGACTGACCGCGAAAACAGTATGACGGGGCTTCTTTTCCCTGATAACGATTCTGAGCTAGTGCTACACTGTGACAATGATCTACCTGACCCCAACATCAGCTATCAGGTAAAAGATGTAGAAGCCTTCGTGGAGGAGTACAAGAAATCGGGTTACAAGATACTCAGAGAACCTTTTGATATCAGATGCGGAAAATGCGCCATACTAGAAGACCCTGAGGGCAATAGCATAGAGATAATGGACATAACAAAATTCGGTGACCCACGGTATGATGCCTAAGCTGAAATAAGAATAAGATACCTTTTGCATTATGAAGATAAACGAAGAGGTAGCCTCTGGTATCAGGGTCTTTGAGTCATGGACAGAGAGCCAGATGGCCTACAGTGGACAGCCCGGAATAAGCGTAGCTATCCTTAAGGATCAAGATATCATCTGGAGCAAAGGTTTTGGGTACGCTGATCTAAAGGAAGAAAAGAAGGCGACACCGCAGACAATATACAGGATCGCTTCGATCACCAAACTATTCACCAGCACAGCGATAATGCAGCTAAGGGACAAGGGAAAGCTAAATATCCAAGACCCTATCACGGAACATCTACCCTGGTTCAAGATAGGAAAAAAGAACGGAAGTCCAATAACCATCGAGAATCTAATCACGCACACTAGTGGACTGCCCAGAGAGGCAGCAGGCCCATACTGGACAACAGTAGACTTCCCGACAAAGGAGGAGATCATAGAGAACCTCCCTACACAGGAGCATCCATTAAAGCCTTGGAGAAAATGGAAGTATAGCAATCTAGCATTGAGCCTAGCAGGGTACATTGTAGAGGAGACATCTGGAAAACCCTATGAAGGCTATCTTGAGGAGAACATCTTCAAGCCCTTAGAGATGCATGATACCTATATCAAGGACATACCAGCCGATCACCCCAGACTCGCAAAAGGCTACGGTAGAAGAATGCCCGACCTAACGAGAGAAGATAGTCCATACACGAGCAGTAGAGGGATCAACCCAGCAGCAAATATGGCAACCACCGTTCTAGACCTAGCAAAATTCGCTATGCTCCAGTTCAGGGAGGATAATCCTGTTCTAGATGGCGAGACTCTCCGTGAGATGCATAGAGTTCACTGGCTTGCACCAAGCTGGGACTTGGGATGGGGCCTAGGCTTCAATGTACTGAGGATCGACGGCAAGACCTATCATGGTCACGGTGGGTCAGTACCCGGGTATAGGACAAACCTTCGAATCAACCTAGAAGACAAGGTAGCAGTGATCGTTTTCACCAACGCAGGCGATGGGGATCCAGTAAAATACAGTGAAAAAGCCTTCAAATGGATAGCCCCGGGATTAACCCAGAAACACCAAGACAAACAGGAAATCGAGTTTGAAAGATACACTGGTAAATTCAGAAACAGGTGGAGCGACCTTCAGATAATGGAATATAATGGAGAATTAATCGCTATCGACCCTAGGTCACCAGAACCTCTAGAAGATTATACAAAGATGGAACATATCGAGGGGGACATGTTCAAAATGATCTCATCAGGATATGGGAACCACAATGAATACGCAATCTATGAGTTTGAAGATGAGAAAATAAAACGTTTGAAAACAGGTGAAAACTACACTTACCCAGTTGAGGAATGGTAACCTAGTCTGCTGGCCTCAAGCAGGCAGGCAGATTACCATGTGAACGGTGATTAGCCACACACTCACAGCAGAGCCCTTTTCTTTCACAGGTATCTGATGTGCATGCACAGTTCTCCAAGTTTCTTGATCTATTTGGACAATTTACTTCCATTTCTGGTCTCGAAAAAAAGCTAAACGGCTAAATAAAAAGGAAAAGGGAGGTCTACTCTTTGACCACTATTGTACCACTGAGATGGTTGAAGAGCCTCTGCTCCTTATCCCCATAGGCGATTAACCCGATGATCAGGTCAATAGGTAGCAGGAATGCCTTCCCAAATGCCTGATACATGCTGGTACTGGTGTCTATCGGCTCACCATTAAGGTCCGTAACCTTGATGTTCATCACCTTCTTGCCGATACTCTGACCTGTAGTACCCTCAGTGTAGCCCCAGTAAAGGAACAGAGCTACACTGTTCAGGCTCAAGTTCAGGAAAGGCGTATGAAGAGGCATGAACATCCCCGGGAAGGAAAGGGCACTCATGACGAACCCTATGAGGATACCGTCTATTATGTACGCCAGTATACGCTCCCCGGTGCTTGCGAGCATTAGCTCACTAACATTCTGGGGGGTTCCACATTTGGGACAGTATTCTGCTTCTTCTGATATCTCGCTTCCACATTTTTTACAATACATATTGACTTCTCCTTAGTTCCTGGGCTTTAACGCCCCAAAGTATACGATTATAATTCCGCCGGCAAGCAGCACTAAACCGCCTACGAACAAGCCTTGCCCGATAACACTCAATATAGGCACTTTCGCACCCATACCAACATCCACGTCAACATCAGGAGACCCATCCATGTTCATAATAACTAACCAGAAGTTTCCTGTTTCAGGGCTCCATGTTAGAATTTGTTCACCTGAACCGCTTACCTCTGATGCCCAGATGTTTAGTTCTGTGGGTGTTACGTTCAACGTCTCACCCGAGTGGTATCTGTATTCGATGTATGGATGCCTATCATCGAAGTCATCCATCCTAAAGTCGGTGATTTGCTCATACGCGGCTTCACCGAAAAAATCGATAGCATCATCTGCTTCAATGATTCCAATGAAGATCGGCTTACCGTTGTTGCTTTCAGCCTTTATCTTCAATGTTACGAGGTCTTCTAGATCGGGTTCCCACATCCAGTGGGGTAGGCCATCAATATCATCAATGACAATATCAAGCTCCTTCCCCATAAGCAGCTGTGTGCTTGTCTCTAAGTCAATGTTATCTACACCTATGAATCCACCACCCTGATCTAGTAAGTCAGTTACACCCATCAGGGCACCTCCTCCGAAGAGGAAGGGTAGTGAGCCGAAGATCATTAATCCTCCAATGAGAATCGCAACTGCTTTCCAAGTATTACTTGGTCCGCCTCTGTTCTTCACATATGTGATCTCGCTCTCAAATCGTGGTGCACCGCATGACTCGCAAAACTCGGAGTTCGGTGGTAACACGCTACCGCATTTCCTGCAGTAGTAGACTTTTTTCCCGTTTTCTTTTTCCATTTAATGTTTCACAGGCCCATGAAACAGTTTTTTGTTTTTAAGGAGATTTCAGGATTATTACATAATTGGATCATAAACTATGAAGAATTACTTCATAAAGTATTGAGTAATAAAGAAACCGTTTTAGGGGCTCTTTACTCCTTTTTTAATACTTTTAGGAGGAAAAAAGAGCCTAACGGCTCTGCGAGAGAATATTCTCTCTCTGGAAAACCCTCATTGCCACTCTGAAAACCATATAGTCTATCACCAATATTGCAGCTGAGAGACCCATCATAAATGATGGACCTAATACGAGGAAACCTGTTGCTTGACCAAAGAAAAGACTCAGTATCGGCACTACTAAGAGTACACTAAGCTGCTGGGCTTCCCTGAATCCCTTAACTTTAGATTATATCATTACCGTAATCCCGATTCCTAGCAGTGAGATGATTGGGGATAGGATGAATATAAATACAATCCAAGAGACGGTGGACAGGATATAGGCTTCAAATATTGAGTATGTTAGAAGATCTGCTGTCGCGGTATAGAGCAGGAACCCGATTATTGTGACGCCCATTCCTAGTACGAAACTCACGAGTATTTATCCCACTAGAAGCTCTGAATCTGTCAAGGGGGTCGCTAGTAACACCTCTAATGTGTTTCTCTCCTTCTCCCCGGCAAAGCTATCGGTAGCTATCACACTGCTACTCATCCCAGTAATTCATAGAAGTCCACATATTAATCACAGCATAAAAAGCCCCCCGATAATCAGATAACTGAGCTCACCCCGTGCATATCCCTACAGCTCCGATATAAGTCGGAAAAAGATCAAGTCCTACCACAATTATACCCCCACTTAGCCAAAGGAATAGAAACACGGCCTATACCACACGCCATATTAAGAATCAGATCCCCCTCCGAGACTCCACGCTCAGCGAGTAGCCCCACAAGAACATCCACATTCTCAGGAGTATTCTCCATACGAGCCTCTATAGTCTTCTAAAAAAGTTCAGGCTCATCAAGAAACAACTTTTTTCCAATGCAAAAACAATAACAATACACCAAAACATTTAGTCTAAAATCAATATACACCAAGAAAAAGCACAAACGCAAAAAAACCTAGCTTACGCTAGGTAAAATTGCTGTATGAGAATACGATGGCAACCATGTACGGCTCCGATTTCTCCCATGAGAATAGTAAATCAACTTCTAAAGCTGGTGTTATTGAGCATTTGGGGAATGTAGGCTGAATACCTCGGCCAAAGCCTTGGCACTTACACCCCATTTCCATCAAACCGGTCTTCTACCGGAGCTCTCCAACCCGAAGGTTCGGATGT
>WJJC01000058.1 GCA_014729945.1 Candidatus Bathyarchaeota archaeon | reverse complement strand
TACATGAGGATATACATGATCTTGCTGAGGAGATTACAAGGAATACGACCACAGATTATGAGGCAATACTTGCGCTGGAAGATTATCTAGAATCCTATTATGAGTATAATCTGTCGGCTGCTGCCCCCCCCTCGGGAGTTGATCCCCTTGAATATTTCCTGTTCGAATCTGGTGAAGGCGTATGCAGTCATTTTAACACGGCTCTCGTTATGTTAGCTCGTAGCCTTGGGTTCTCCGCCCGCCTTGTAGGTGGATATTATATTGACCCTTACGCTCCCTTTCAGAATGTTTACCCCATTCAGAGTCATGCTTTTACCGAGATACCTTTTGAAGATCTTGGGTGGATTATTTTCGATGCTACCCCTTCAGGGGATATTAGTGATATGGTTAACGAGATCCCGGATCTTAACCTAACCGAAGGAGAGAATCTCTTGGATGATCTGGATTTTGATTATCCAGATGAATCAGAGATTTCACGTGAAAGGGTTTTCAGAATATATGGTATGACTGGATCTGAATATCTACGTGACGGAGTGGGAGAACATTATAATGGTTCTTGGTACTCGACCTCAGGTCTGGGCATTAATTATGATGGCCAGGTGATCCAAAATCATGTCACCGAGTATACCTCTATTGAGGAGTACAGCTATGTAATAGAGCCCAGTAATGGATTCAACACTAGTATACCTGGTCCCCAAAATCCGGTGCAAATAGAAGCATATGATCCTTTAACTTATTACCCAGATCAGAATATCTTCAAAACAGATAAAACTGTAGTTACTCCTTACAGAGTAATCGGCAATCAATACGCTTTCTCAGATACATCTCTATCCCGCGCAGATACTTATGTGGTTGAAGCGTATTTACAGATCCCTGATGATCTGAAGTCAAGAATCAAACCCATGGCTGAGCAGATCACAATATATGACTCAACCCCATACGCTAAGATGCAGTCACTAACCGAATACCTTACTGCGAATTATGCCTATAATCAGTCGGCCTCAGATCCTCCTCTTGGTACAGACCCGGTCATCTGGTTCATTGAATATGAGAAAGAAGGAGTATGCACTGATTATGCATCTGCGTTAACCTTGTTAGCTAGGAGTATAGGTATCCCTGCGAGACTCGTAACAGGGTGGCTTGTGAACCCGGAAACCGAGGTACAGGACGTAGGGGCTCTTCAAGCTCATGCCTACACTGAGGTGTTATTTGATGACTTTGGTTGGATAGTTTTTGATGCGACCCCGATCTCAGGTCCTCAGGTTAATGAGAGCAGTGGATTGATTCCCTCTTTTACCAATATTACATATCAGGATGAAGTGGTGTCTGTCGGTGGAGAGTTTACTGTAGCAGGTAATGTTGTTGATAACTCAGGGGATCCTGTTGACGCTCTTGATGTTCTGGTGTATCTTAAACAAGATAAAGAAGAGTCAGGGGTTTTAGCCGGTCGAGGAGTTGTCTCAGCTGGTTTTTATAACATCTCATGCACATTCCCTGTTAGTCTCCCGGGAGGTGAATATATGGTCGATGTGCATACTCTGGGTGATGACACCTACATGGATTCTTGGAGTGATCCCCCCTTGCTGGCATATACCGAGACGAGTTTCCTAGTGGAAGCCCCTCGATTAGTGGTATCCGGTAAACCCTATGAGGTGGCTGCGACTCTGGTGAACTCAAACACGAACAAATCAATTCCTCATACTCCGTGCCAAATAGACGTAGGATCAACGACATTGAATCGAATAACCGATGCTAGTGGACGAGTCACGTTTACCACTTCATCCCCAGAGGGAGTGATCGAAGTCACTTTCAGCTGGGACGGAACTGAATACACTTACGGCGCGTCAACTACAGTGGAGATAGTTTCAAAATCATATCAGATCACCCTCCCTCCGGAGACAGAGGTAACCCGAGGAAGGAGATCAATTATTCACGGTAAGGTACACCTAAATGATGTTCCAGGTATCAATGAGCCGATCACCCTTAGTTTTCTCGGTAAGGAGACAAGTACTGTAACTAGTGACGATGGAGAATTCTTCATAACCCAGAGCATCCCCAATGATACCCCCTTGGGTCTAACCCCCCTACGTATCACGATCCCGAGTCTCGATATTACAGAGAACTCTTTCGCACATGTTAAATCCCAGACATTTCTTGAACTGCTGTCACCTGGATCATCTCAGGGAGGCAAGAGATCAGATGTTACGGTAAAACTCACGGATGATACTGGTCAACCAATAAGCAGTCAACTTATCAACCTAACATATATTAGAGGTAATCAAACCTACTCAAAATCTGTTCAGACTGACTTACTTGGAGAAGTAGAGACTAATATAATACTACCAGAGATTAAGGGTCCTTTAACCCTTCGAGCATACTACATTGGATACGGTGACTATTTATCTTCCTCCACCAGTCAGGTGATCAATATTCTAACGCCTAACTCTTTCCCATTAATACCTTTACTAGCTTTAGTGCTTCTTACTGGTGGAATAGTTGGATTATATCATCTTAGAGACCAGAGGCTGGGGACCTTGGATGAGGCGTTGCCTGAGGTGGTAGAATCAAATAGTTCTTCAAGGCTTTCCCTGACTCTGCCAGAGATAGAAAATGGCTTACCTCCCGTATGGAACACAGAGCCACTTCTCTTTGAAGGGAAAATGGTTTCCACCGAGGGTGCACCCATGTCTGGGGAAAGGTTGAAGTTTTCAGTGGGAGACACGGAGTTATACTCAGGTAATACAGATGAAGATGGGGTAGTGTCTTTCACCACGCGTCTTGATAAAGGGGTAAATGAGTTAACTATCACAAATGAATCGGAGCGCCTCCAAACCAGTCTTAAAATCAAGATCGTTGAATACCGCGAGGAGATTATTAAACTCTTCAATAACCGCTTCAAGGAAGCAAAAGAACAGTTTGAACGAATAAACGATAACTATACGGCACGGGAACTCTATAATTATCTAAAGGAAAAAACTCCTGTTGAAGCCCATGACTACCTCAAGGAACTTGTATTCTTGTTTGAGGAAGCAAACTACAGTCTACATGTGATAAAGAGGGGGCATTATACTATGTTCTATAAGTCAATGAAATCTTATAAGGAGGCATTGGATGGAGAAATCAGTTAAGGCGATAGCTACTCCCACGCTAGCGTATCTTTTATCCATCATTCTCACTGTATGGTTCCTTATTCTTCAGAAAACCATTATACCCCTAAATATACTGGGGTTCGAGTTCCAATTAGACCTGAGTTTTCTGGGTTTACCTTTGTTAACCCTGCTCTTACTGCGTTATCTCTCACTGCTAGTTGAACATTTCCTTGTTGGAGATATCATTGAGCCGTTATCCGATGGTCTCAGTACTTTGAGTATTACGGGTGCCCTGTTTTTCCTGTCCGATTGGTCTGTTGTACCTGTATGGGTTAAACCCATAGTTTCATTCCTACTCTATGCCTCCATATTATCAACAGTACATAAGATAGTCTCCATCACAGTAAGTGAGATCAATTATCTATTTGAACCAGTGCTAACGAGTATATATATACTCATAATCGGTTATCTGGGTAGTCAGACTTGGATTAACCTCTACCCTGCATTAGAGACAACAATACAGAATACCCCAAATATGGGTGTCTTTTCACTACTTCTCAGAGCTGGATTAGCTGAACCCGTAAACAATATTATTATCCTCGCCACGGCGTTAACCTCTGTTATGGCTCTTACAGGCTTGGGAGCCAAT
Organism: Candidatus Bathyarchaeota archaeon; assembly: GCA_014729945.1. The sequence continues at coordinate 14,353 of WJJC01000058.1, read as the reverse complement.
AACCCGAATAGTTATCTGCGTTATCTTAGCTCCACTGTTGGGGAGGAACTGCCCCGTGTTGCATTATTCAACTTTGCTGTACTGTACTATCTTTTCTTCATCCGACATTTCTTATTTGAGTTAAGCGGTATTAACCCACAGTTCCTCATGGTGGGGGAATGGATTCTCATCTGTGCTGTTTTCTACTTAGGATACAGGAACCTCAAGGATTACGCTGAAAAGAGTTTGGTCCGACAGGATATAACCGGTACTTGGAGTAAGCATATTCAGGAAGTTAAGACCAACAGCGATCCCAAGCTGGTATATCTCTCCAAACTTTTGGAGGGATTCGTAGATTACGGTCGAAGAGACGAGTTAATCACACATCTTACTCTTTTACTCTATGAGTCTGATACGCCCACCAGTCAGATAACCCAGATAATTGGATTACTAACTAACTATGAGGACACTAAGCCTCCGCGGATAGGTTTCCCGTGGCAGATAGAGAATAATCGTCGCTTTAACCAGCAGAGGAGGAAACAGGTGGTAAACACTGTTTTAGCCTCCATTGATTTGGGTTAGCTCTGGTAGACTGTCTTTCCTTCTATTATCGTCCTCTCGATGGATATGTCTTTGATCTTCTCCGAGTCCACAGTCAGAATATCTTCCCCTAGCACCACCATGTCAGCTAGTTTCCCCTCTTCTATACTCCCAAGCTTATCCTCATCGAGTTGCTGGTACGCTGAGTGAGTGGTGTATAACTTTAAGGCTTCTTTCACGGATATTTTCTGGCTCTGGCCTATTGGTTTACCTGTTTTTGTCCGCCTATTAACCAAACCATGTATAGCCATTAAAGGTGGATATGGTGCACAAGGGTGATCACTGTGAGCTGCGATCTTAACATCAGCATCTAGGAAGTATCTGGCTGCAAACATTCTCTCCAATCTTTTCTCCCCGAAAGCCGGTATTAGTTTATCACCGTGGTAGTATACATATGGACCGAATATGGTGGGTAATATATCCAAATCTTTGATGCGTTCCACTAACTCTGGTGTAATAACTGTACAGTGGATGTCTCTGTTACGTGGATCCTCACGTGGATACTTTCTCTGGGCTTCCTCCATTATATCCAGATACATGGCAATGGCTCTATCCCCGTTGGCGTGAGCAGATATCCTGTACCCCTGTTTGTATGCATCCATTATTGTCTTGGTAGCGATTTCTCTCGTAGTGGCCATCACGCCATAGAAACCAGGCTTGTTGAGATACTCCTCCGTAACTGCAGCTGTTCTAGCTGATATTGCTCCATCGAAGAAGAACTTTAACCCACAGACTCTAATCCAGTCATCTCCTAAGCCACGGTAAATCCCCAACTTCTCTAACTCCGGGAATAGATCGATTCCCACATCCATTCTTACTCTTATGGGTAGTTTTCCAGCGTTCTTCAGGTCCAACGCGGCACGGATCTGTGGCTTTTCAACAGTGTCGTATACACATGTGAGTCCAACAGATGCGCATTCTTCTAGGATCTCCCGGCCTCCTTGTAATGATTGTTTCCGTGATGGTATCGTAACCTCTTTTGGAAGTATCATGTCTATTGCTTTCTCGTGGAGTCCCCCTGTTAATTCACCCTTTTGGTCGCGGTCAAATTTTCCGCCAACAGGGTCCTCGCTCTCTTTGGTCACTCCAGCTAGTTCAAAGGTTTTGCTATTCGCCATACTAAAATGGCCGCCTACCGTCGAAATCATTATTGGATGTTCTGTACTTGCTTCATCCAGTTCCCAACGGGTTGGGTGTCTTTTCTCCTCAAGCTTGCTATCATCTTCCTGATATCCTAGTACCCATTCACCTTTGGGTGTGTTCTCTGCTCTTTTCCTCAGCTTATTCACTAGATCATTGATGGAGTGTACCCCCGCTTCCTCGCTAAGGTCCACATTGAGTCTTCTCTGTGCGCCAACTGCTAACATATGGCAGTGACTATCAATCAAGCCAGGAATCACGGTTTTACCCTTTAGATCCACTACCTCAGTATCATCACCGATTAGACTCTTAACCTCCTCCTCTTTTCCTACCTTGATAAACCTACCAAACTTGACTGCAACCGCCCTAGAAATGGTATCCTCTTCATCCATGGTCACAATTTTACCGTTAAAATATACACTATCCGCCTTCATTCTACTATTCCTCATCTTCTCTATAAGTTCCAATCCTAAATATTATATTCCCATGGATTAAAAGCAAACTATGTCTAATCACTCAGAAATCCGTGAGATGGAGAAGAAGTATGTTTATGGTACATGGAGATATGAGAATACGTGGAATCCTGTTATCGTAGACGGTGGGAGTGGATGCTACTTTACTGACGTTGACGGAAAACGTTACTTTGACCTCTCATCCCAGCTAATGTGCAGCAACTTGGGCCACAGCAACCAAGCGATTAAAGACGCCATAATTGAACAAACGAAGAAGATATGCTACGCAGCACCTGGATTTGGGACGAAAGTTGCGGCGGAGTTAGGTAAGTTATTAGCGAAGATCACTCCTGAGTCTTTATCTAAGAGTTATCTAACGATTGGTGGGGCGGAGGCAAACGAGGCGGCTCTCCAGATCGCTAGACTCTACACAAAGAGGGGTAAATTCATCAGCAGATTCAGGTCGTATCATGGATCAAGTAGTGGCGCTGTGGCGTTAACCGGTGATCCCCGTACACATAACGCTGTGGGAGTTGCAGGGGTTGTCCGCGCCCCGGATTGTTATTGTTACAGGTGTCCTTTTGGGTTAGAGTACCCTGGATGTGGTGTTCAGTGCGCTGAGTATGTTGATGAGATCATAAAGATGGAGCGTCCAAGTACCGTAGCAGGAATAGTCATTGAGCCCATCGTTGGGAGTAACGGCATACTGGTACCTCCTGATGAATATATTCCAAGGCTCCGCGAGATTTGTGACGAGAACGATGTACTCTTAATAGCTGACGAGGTTATGGCTGGCTTTGGAAGAACAGGTAAATTATTCTCTATGGAGCACTGGAATGTGGTCCCAGATATTATGAGTATGGCTAAAGGTATCTCGGGAGCGTATCTACCCGTAGGTGCAACAATAACCAGTAAAAAGATAGCTGATTACTTCGATCAACCGGAAAACCTATTCAGTCACGGCCAGACGTACGCGATGCACCCGATGGCATGCGCCTCAGCAATAGCCGCCATAAACGAGTATAAGGAAAAGAACCTTGTTGAAAACGCTGCAAAGATGGGTAAGGTCTTGGGTAAACGTTTGAAGGAGCTTAAAGAAAACCATAAATCCGTGGGAGATGTCCGTGGAAAAGGCTTGTTCTGGGGCGTGGAACTGGTTAAGGATCGCGAGACCAAGGAACCCTTCGCGGAGAGAAAAGACAAATTCCAGCCAACCATTTTAAAGAAGATAAGCTCAGAGATGATGAAGAATGGCGTCTATCTCGTGAATGTTATTAACACCTTCTTGGTGGCTCCCCCGTTGATAGTCACTAGAGAGGAGATAGACGAAGCCATAGATGTCTTTGATGAAGCGTTAAAGATAGCTGATAAGGAAACCAACTAGTCTCCATTTATTTCTCTCAGCCTTTTTATATTTCTGATTTTTCTTTTAGCAAGTCTTTCAAAGGTCTCAGGAACCCCGGGTAAGAGATTGCCGCTGTTAGAAGCTACGTCATTGCAGAACTTAATGATTGTTTCCTCGTTAACTATCATCGTCCTAACGGATTCCTTTAGACTACCTTCTGGTTCATGAAGCACGTAATATTCAGGTTGCAACGGATTCATTTGAAACCCTACTTCAAAAGCATCTGTTACGCCTTCCCTGTAAGCTCTCTGAGCCCTCTCCATATGTCTCATACATTCTTTAGCCAGATTATTGAAGGCCTCATTATGCTCAGGGTGTTTCTCAGCTAGTAAAGAGTATAGGTTGGATTGTTGTTCCTCAATCTCTTTATGTTTTCTGAGGATTTGGCTGGTGGTCTTCACCTATGGCCACCGTTGGATAACTACCTTATTCTCGGTGAAGAACTCAATCGCATCCCTGCCCTGTCCATGGAGATCACCAAAAAAGCTGTCCTTCATACCACTAAAAGGAAAGAACGCCATCGGCGCAGCAGTGCCAATGTTAACTCCAATATTACCACATTCCACCTCGTACTGGAATCTTCGTCCACTCTTACCGCTGTCTGTGAAAATACTGGCAGCGTTACCATAATTAGATTTGTTTATGATCTCTATGGCTTCGTCAAGGGTTTCCATCCTCATAACACTCATCACAGGTCCGAATATCTCCTCCTTCCCGATGCTCATATCTGGATCTACTTGTTCGAATATGGATGGTCCAAGGAAACAATCTTCCGGATAACCTGATAAGTCATATTCTCTCCCATCGAGTATGAGGTCTGCTCCCTCCTCTAAGCCTTTTTTTATGTAACCCATTACTCTTTCTTTCCTGTGTTTAGCCTGTAATGGTCCCATCTGGATGCCTTCCTCCAAACCGTACCCCATTTTGATTCTGGAAGCGGCCTTCTTGATTCTCTCCAATGTATCATTAGCCCACCGCTCGTCTTCTCCCACAAACATTAGATTTGCTCCAGCTAGGCATCTCTGACCTGTGTTACCAAAGAAGCTGGATAGTAGGGAGGATATGGTTGAATCAAGATGAGCGTCAGGCATAACCACTAGGTGATTTTTAGCTCCACATTGGGCCTGCACTCTTTTTCCATGAGCAGCAGCTTCCTTATAGATAATGTCTCTACCAATGTGCGTTGACCCCACGAAGCTTATTCCCTTTATCTTTGGGTTGGAAATGATCTCTTGGACCGGTTCAATGTTTCCATTAACCATATTGATTACGCCTGGTGGGAACCCTGCTTCATCCACTAATTCCATGAATTTCATCATGCTTAGCGGTGTCCATGGACTAGGCTTGATTATGTATGTGTTTCCTGTCGCAACGGCCGTGGGTACAAACCATAATGGGACCATGAAAGGGAAGTTGAAGGGCGCGATACACGCGAAGACACCTAAAGGCTGCTTGATGAGTATCTCATCTATTCCACGGCTTATATCCTCAAGATTATACCCCATCATGAGGTTTGGGATACCCGAGGCGACCTCTATGTTCTCGATTCCGCGCCTTATCTCCCCCCTAGATTCATCGATTATTTTCCCATGCTCCATTGTGCAGACCCTTGCCAAGGTCTCAAAGTTCTCTTCTAATAGTTCCTTGAGTCTGAAGAAATATCTTGCCCGAGTTAGTGGAGTAGTGCGTCTCCAGCTGGGGAAAGCATCAACTGCTGCATCGACAGCTGCTTTCACGTCCTCCGCTGAACCTTCTGGATTCTCCGCGATTTTCTCCATCTTGGCTGGATTAATTATATCTCTATACTCACTGGACTCTGATTCAACCCATTCACCGTCAATATAGTTCTGGGCCTTTACAGATTCTTTAATCGGTTCTTCTAAAACTACCAACTATTTCACCATAAACGCCAACATCATTGGCTCTTATATTATACTTTTATAGTAAGAGGTATTTAACAGAACCCCATCAAACTGTAGGATATGAATGTTTAACACATCTTAATACTCCATACAGTTAAAACTCTTAAAAATAATAGGAGGCTAAGCCATGCAACTAAAGGGACTTAAGGAGATCACCGATAGGATACTAGATACCATACAGACATATTTCGTAGGAGACCGTGAACTATTACAGAAAGTACTGGCTGCGAGCCTAGCCAATGGTCATATATTATTCGAGGATAATCCCGGTCTCGGGAAGACTTTGCTCGCTAAGGTCTTCGCCAAAGCAACGGGCTGTGAGTGGAGCCGTATCCAGTTTACACCGGATTTGATGCCATCTGATATCACTGGCACCAAGGTGTGGCGAATGAATACAGGAGAGTTTAGCCTGGAAAAAGGGCCCGTATTCACTCATATTCTGTTGGCTGATGAGATAAACAGAAGTCCTCCTAAGGTTCAATCCGCTTTACTAGAGTGTATGGAGGAGAGACAGGTAACCATTGAAGGAGAGACTCATAGTCTTGATCGTCCTTTCTTCGTTATCGCTACCCAGAACCCCATAGAGCTAGAGGGAACATATCCATTACCGGAAGCACAGTTGGATAGATTCCTCATAAAACTATCAACAGGATACGTATCAGACGAAGACGCAGAGGTCCAGATACTTAAACGAAGATCTGCTTGGGGCCAGGATGACCCAACCGAACAGATCGAGAGCGTTACAACTGAGGAAGAATTCCGTTTGATGCAGGAGCTTATCGAGCGAGAAATCTATGTTGATGACCAGATCTATCTTTACATCTCAAGGATTGTTAGAGCCACCCGGGAGAGCCCCTATGTGGATGTGGGCGCTAGTCCAAGAGGGGGATTAAGTCTTTTCAAGGTATCAAAAGCCAATGCAGCGATAAATGGAAGAGACTATGTGATACCGGACGATGTGAAGTTATACGCCGTTAATTCACTGGCTCACAGATTAATAATGAAACTGGAGTACGCTCTGGAAGACAAGATAACCCCGGGAAGCATAATAGAGGAGATCCTTGACCAAGTAGAGGCTCCCAAGGAGATAATGCGCAGGTAATCGAGATTGCTAACAGGTGACCCCCTGAAACTAGTAGTAAGCGCCCTGGGATTTATTCTCACGGGCATGTTCACAGGGAATACCATACTCATGTCTCTGGGCTTAATCACCCTGATATTCACCTATACGGCATTAGATGTGCAACCACCCAGCGGTCTCCAGTATCAGCCTCCTCCTGAATCCCTTATCGCATACGTCGATGATGAATTGGAGATAACTCACCGTTTAATAGTCGAGAAAGGGGTTGGCCTCATTACACTAGGTCAGGACCTCCCCCCTCATTTTAAACTCGTGGATGGAAATAATGTACAAGCTTACTGGGTACGAGAACCCGAACAAGTTCTGGAATTAAGGTATAAACTCAAATGCACAAGGAGAGGTGTCTACCAGATCAGCAATCTTAACTGGGAGACACGACACCCTCTACAATTAAAACCCACAGATAAAGGAACCTTTCCGGAACAAACCGAGTTAATAGTAAAACCGAGAAGTTTCACAGCCAAACGCATACGACAGCAAAAAATATTCACCAAGATACCCATGCCAGCTGAGTCAAGGGTACGAATAGGAGTACCCACTACAACATTCAAGGAGTTGAGAGAATACAATACAGGAGATCCATACAAGACCATAAACTGGAAAGCCACAGCTAGAAGATTGATGACTCCCAACTCCAAACCCACTGTGAACGAGTATGAGAGGGAGGGTAGACGAGTAGTCTTCATATTCCTTGATACCAGTGAGGCTTTATCCCTGGGCACAAGCCTGAAGAATAGTTTCGAGTACGCTGTACAAGCCACGCTGGGGTTGAGTGAGTTCTATCTTAGCAGGCAATGTATGGTGGGTTTATGTCTATTCAACAGCGAGGAAAAAGAGTCAAAAGAGGATATATATGAAAACCTGAATAACGTCTATCTCTTTCCTGAGACTGGTAAGATACAGCAATACAGGATTCATCGACTGTTATTGAATACAGAGGTTGATGTCACGGAGAACAGTATTTTTAAAGCAGCCGATATGATGAAGGGGCACATCAGAGGTACAAATCCTCTATTCATAATAGTAACTCGGCTCACAGATGAGAACAAAGGAAACATAGTAAAAGGCATGAATGAGCTGCGCAAGTACAGTCGAAAAAGCCAGAACATGAAAAATATCATGATCATAAATGTCAGTGGGTACAATCTCTCAATAAATAAACGAGGCGACAAGACTGCAGCACAACTATTACAGTATTATGAGAAAGCCCAGTTAAACATCTTAAGAAGGCTGGGTGTGACCGCTATTAACTGGGACCCTTCCGAACATAGTATCACAGAGGTTCTTCTTAAGCAGGTGCGACAGCGATGAAACAAATAAATATCCGCGCCTATGAGACTTTAATAACTCTGCTTGGAAGTTATCTGGCTATTAATAGCTTTTTTAACTCATCCCTGTATAATACCATCGCCTCCGGGATAGTTCAGTTTTTAAGACTCTTTCAGATCAGAACTATTAGTAGTCAGCAGGTTAGCTTAATCATCCCGTTACTGGTAACCTTGCTGGTCTCTTTCTTGATCGCCTATGACTACATTATGGGTAAACCTGAGAACATGATAAACATCTATCAACTGAATCTCCTCCTAATAACCCCGGAGATCCTTAGCTATAGTAGATTAGACTGGCTTAACCTTATAAAAAAACCACATATACTTGAACCCACGAGAAATCCTGTATATGTTTTCCTAAGTGGAGCCATTATTCTGGTAGGTTATCTTTCTCTTTATTTTACCTCAAAGAGCCGGACTACTGGGAAAGAGTTAGCGATGCGCGGAGTTGAGGAAAACAGGATAAATCATGTGTTTATGAAGCAGTCACTGTGGTCCATTAAGTTAACCCTAGCGTCAGCCATAATATCCACCCTTGTCTTCATCTCTATTGATCCGTTAAACAATATACTCCATTCTTTGATAGGAGTTAAACCGTATAATTACCTGATTTTCGGTGTACCCGGTGTGTTACTGCTATTATATTCAATAAGATTCTATTTAAGAGAACAGGAAAAGGGGAATGAATGATCTAGGATTCAAGAATGGCTAGAGCCTCTGCAAGGGTCTCTTTCATACTTGCAACTGTGTCACTGGTGACTCCTTCAATGTCATCTAACTCGTTGTATTCCGTCTCAGACATGGATTTCAGTTCCTCGACCTCTTCTTCTGGTATTAGTTTCTTCAAGTTAATGACGTATTGTATACCTCCCCGAGTGTTCTTAATCTCCTTATCTAAGTGTTCAATATCCCACTTGTAGGCTGGTGCTTTGATGTTGTACTCTTCTTCACTGGCATCTCCTATGTTTTTACGGATCTCCAGCAACTCGAAGTCTTTACGGGCTGAAACAAGCTCCTGCTCCATGCGTTCAATATCTGCTTTAAAACGCCTAATTATCTCGTCTCTTCTACTAACCCATAGCCTTCCTTGCTCCACATAGCTATCGAATAGCTTTTTGAAGGTCTCTTCTTTTACTTGGCTTTCTCGTAGTAGCCTTACAAGTCTGATCTTTAATGTGATGTTCTTGGCCAGGTTCTCCATTACTTCTTTTGTTAACGGGTCTGGGGCGAACTCGATCTTTACTTCATCTGTCATATATGATTCACGTTCCTCGGGGGTGAAGATATCTGTCTTGACCTCGGCTTCAATAAGCTTCTCTGATAATGGGGGTTCTTCGGATTCCTTCTCTGACTCTGGAGTTATTGCCTCTTCTTCTGGAATAAGTTCATTATCCTCGACCTCGATGGTGGTCTCTATTTCGGGCTCAGGTTCAGGCTTGGGTTCCTCTTCTTCTGCCTCTAGAATTTGTTCTTCTTCGTCTTCCTCTATAATTTCTGGTTCCGGTTCAGTTTCTGGCTCTGGGACTGGTGCTGGTTGCTCTATTTCAACACTCATATCCACTTCTTCTTTTGTTTCGTCTATCTGTTCCGCTTCTTTTTTCTGCTGCTTCTCCAACTTATAAAGTGGGTAACCGCAGTTCAGACAGTACAGTGTTTTTGGTACGTCTTCTTTGCAGTTCGGGCAGTGAATTACTTCTGATGTTTGATTGCTCATGGTTCTCCCCCTGGTTATCCTCAATATATGACAATAACCATAGACATAAATAAATTGATTTCACTTACAGAGAAATCCCACACTTGACGAACTATTTTTGGAGACATAATTGAATAAACCTCTAAAAAAAGACGTTATCCGAATGATCATCAACCATGTAAAATACGTGAAGAATTTTATATGACAAATCAGGATATTCTCTGATTGTATGAGTTACCAAATTGATTTAGAGAACAAAGGATTAGAGATGTTTTTCAAACCATGGCAAATTGCAGCGTTAAACTACCTAAATGATGTAGAAGCGCCCAATAGCAGCAGAGAAGTACATGAAGCAGTCTTGGAGAAAATCCCTGGAACCGTTAGTAGAGCCTCGATAATTAATTTCTTGAATCAAGCGGTTGAACAGGAACTACTGGAATACGAGATTACAACGGGAAAAGGTGGACACTACAGGTTATATCAGCCCAAGTACCCTGGATCTCAACTCATTGAACACTTGGCAAGAGTTGTCTACGATAAATTAATGATGACTTGGCCAGAAGAGACTAAAAACACGGTAAACCAAATAATAAGATAGATTGAGTCTCCTGTTGTTTCTCACTAAAAGGTATTATTTAACCTTGAACGGAAAGACACACACCCTCAATTTCCTTCTACAATAAACTCGATGTGAATTGAAGGTTTATGATAACTATTAGATATTGGTCCTAAATGATTTATAACTAGAAGGAATATTGGGCGTATCATAGTGTCCCATATGAAACACTACAAATAATAGAAGCTACAACACCATATAAACTTCCTAATCAGGCGACCAGTATGGATCAAAATATAGAAGATCTAGTAAAAACAACGACACGTGGTAGCCTGATCTTATTAGCTGGGCAGGTATCCTCGACATTTATTTTGGCTTTAGGTATGTTGCTGGTTGCTAGGTTTTTGGGTGATTCTGGTTATGGGTCATTTAACAAAGCCCAATCTGTGGTACAGATCGGCTTCCTGATTATGAACCTTGGAATCAACAATGCCTTGGTAAAATATCTTGCGCAATACCGACACGAGGGAAAGCATGGTTATCTGCGTGTCTTGATTGAAGCCGGTATTATACTCAATATCACTGTATCTGTTCTATTAACCTTAATTGTTTACTTAATTTCTGGCTATGTGGCAAATAATATATACCATGATCCATCGCAGGAATTTTTCATAAAATATCTCTCAATAGGTATTATTGGTCAAGCCTTCGTTAATCTGGCTAATGGTATAACCGTTGGATATGAACGCATGGAGCTTAGAAGCGCGATCCAGTTATGCTATTCCTTTGTGAAAAGCGTGGTTTCTCCTGTTCTAGTCTATATCGGCTTCGGTGTATTAGGCGCTGTTCTTGGGCATACAGCTCCAATTCTATTAAGCGGATTAGTTGGGGCAATATTCATCATGTTTCTGTATAGAAAAGAACGGACTGCTGAGATACCAATATCCCATTTAGAGGCGATGAAAATGATTTTAGGGTATGGTTTTCCTCTATACCTCTCCATACTATTGGGTGGGATCCTTCCTCATGTTTACACCACTCTATTGGGTATATGGGAGACTGATTCTCAGATTGGAAATTATTCCGTGGTACTGAATTTTAGTGTACTATTATCCTTCGTAACAATCCCCATAAGCACAACAATCTTTCCACTATTCAGTAAACTGGAGAAAAATTGGAAAGAGTTGTCGTTTCTCTATAGAAACGCTGTCAAATATTCTACCCTATTTGGATATCCCATTATCTTCACAATCATGTCCTTGGCAGACCCAATAATCAACATCTTATTCCAAGACAGATTCATCTACGCCTCCCATTATCTCAGAATATACATGCTAACATTTACCTTCATAGGCGTAGGATCTGTTTGTAACGGTTCTTTGCTTAACAGCCAGAAACGTACAGATCTTATTTTCCAGAGTACTTTGGCTCGGTTCATTGTTTCTCTTCCCTTGAGCTTATTTGCGATTTCACGTTTTGGAGTTGTAGGTCTGTTGACTACCTATTTTGTCAGTACGGGAATAAATACGTTGATAGATTATTATAACGTAAAACGTATATTCGATTTCAACATCAATTGGATGTTTTTTTACAAAATATTCACATTATCTATTTTATCTTATTTTATCGTTTATCAACTGGTCACAATTCTAATACTGCATCCTTGGATTGAATTATTACTAGGTGGATTCACATCGGTGCTTATTTATTTAATTGGATTGCTTGCATTGCAAGCTCTAAACATAAACGATTTTGGTTATTTAAAACAGATCAGTGAAAGTTTCGGCCCCTTGTCTCCCGTTGTCAAATGGCTAATAGATATCCTTATCAAATTTAGCTGACTAAAAAAAGCTGGATTTTACCACATTTCATAAATAATAATTTACTGGATTATTAGGAATACGTGTGAACCAGCATGGTTGATATAACTAGAACGGGTATAATTCTTAGTGGCGGCCAGTCTTCAAGACTGGGTCATGATAAGGGTCTAGTTGAATTGGAGGACAAGCCATTAATCTGCTGGGTAATTGATCAACTTAATTCTGTTACCGACGAGATTATTATCGTAGTTGGCTCTGATAAAATGGTTCCAAGATACTGGAATGTAGTACCCGATGAGGTTAGGGTTATCCCCGATTGTTATCCCGAAGACTCCCCTATCATAGGATTAATATCTGGGTTAAAAGAAGCTAGGGGTGAATACGCAGCTGTCTGTGCATGTGATATGCCCTTTATGGATCCAAGGATCCTAGAACTGATGTTCTGTATCTCATATGGCTTGAATGGGACCTATATTGTAAAACAAAATGGTTGGATAGAGTCAATTCCCTCAGTTTACCATGTTTCTAATTGTCTTGAATACGCTGAGATTTTGAGAAAGCTAGGTGAGATGCGTATCAGAAAGGTGTTGGAGACGTTCCCGGATACTGTACCTATTCACCTGAACAAGTTAGAAGAACTTGACCCAGACCTGAATTCTTTTATTGACATAGATACAGCGGATAATCTCAATGACGCTAAACTCATGATGAAGCCACGAAATTGAACTATATTATTCAACAGATGTATATACTTCCTCAAACTTGTTTTATATGATAAAGCATGGAAACCCGTAAGATAATGGCTCTGGGTAAATCCAGTCTAGTAGTCTCACTACCCAAGGACTGGGTTGATTCTAATGGACTAGAAAAAGGGGACGAACTAAATCTTCAGGTTCAAAGAGATCTTTCCTTACTTGTCAAACCCTCGCTTCAAGGTCAGACTGAGGGAAGACGTATATCGGTTGATATAGGTGAGGATATAGGCTCGGATTCAATTTTTCGCATTGTAACAGGCTGTTATCTTAATGGTTATAATGACATTATCTTGAAGTCTACTGATATCTTCTCCGTCAAGCAGCAGCAAGCTATTAGAAATGTAGTAAAATCGCTTTATCTCCGGATACTTGAGAGTAATGCAAGCAGTGTCACTTTACAGACCCTTATGAACGAGTCTATGGCTAATCTCTTCAATGGTGTTGAACGAATGCACTTGATCACGCTTTCCATGTGTAATGATGTATTGAAAGCTATGAAGAACTGGGACCTTGATTTGGCGCGTTCAGTAGTAGCTTTGGAGGAGGATGTTGACCAGTTTATGTTCTATCTTATTCGTTTACTTCGTTCTGCTGCAATTGATCCCGCTTTGGCTAATCATCTTCAAATTGATATGTTGGATTGTCTTGATTATCAAACTTTAGTGGATTTAATCGAACGAGTGGCTGATAACGTACATAACGTAGCTTATAGTCTTGTACAGATTGAGGAGTATAAGGATTCAGTTCCAGTTGAACTCTGGGAGAAACTTATAAAGACAACTGAGGCGAGTATGAATGCTTATGGAGATGCTATTGAGGTATATAGACAGCGTTCTGTTGAATCATGTGATATAATTATTGATGAGCAGTATGAACTCTCCAAGTTAACCCGGTCTATAACCCCTTTCCCAAATATAACTGTGAATATGCCCTTCTTCTATCCTTTGTTTGTTATCCGTGATAGTGTTATGTGTATTGGTGATTATGCTTCTGATATTGCTGAGTTGACTATTGATAAGGCATACAAACCAAAATAACACAAAACAACATATATTTGTATATACAATATAAGAGTAATATTTATCTCAGTCTATGTGTATGACCCTATCGAGGAAAAAATATGTCCAAACCATGGCTAGACTTAGCTGAGAAGACACTTGGCCCCGACGATACGGTAGAAAGAACGTACTCATGCAACTTCAACAAACAGAATGGATACTTATGTCTCGGAAGAAAAAAAATGGTTTTCGTTAACGTTAAAGGCTTCCTGAGAAAAAGCTATGAGGTGCTTTTAGATGCGCCCTATTCTGAGGTAGATGAAGTTAAACTGGTTAGCCGGTATAACTTTGAGATAACTCACAATGGTGAGACCCATCAATTACAGACCAGTGATATAACTGCAAAAATTGTGGTTGAAGGGATTGAAGATGTCATAAAATCTTCACCTGTTAAACCAAAGATACCAATATCGGGGCTTTAATCCTTTTTTTATTCTTAAATCTCATTATTCTATATTTTCGTTTATCACGTTTACAACGTTCCGGTCTAATATAATATACCCT
>WJJC01000057.1 GCA_014729945.1 Candidatus Bathyarchaeota archaeon | reverse complement strand
GAAGATATGTGGTGCCCCGAGCCCGTCATCGGATTCGGTTTAGCTGAGCCCCCGGAGTATTTCTTTGAGGGTAAGACCCGTTATCCTCATGGTGTAAAGTCTCTTGAGGCTGGGGCTAACTGGGCCCGTGAGTTTCCCCGTTTCGAGACGGGAAAATATGTGGGTGTGGTTTCGGCTCCCCTTACTACCGCGGATTTTGAACCCGACGTGGCCATTGTTTACTGTGACTCAGCCCAGTTACTTCGTTTATTATTAGGTTTAGCGTATGAGGATGGAAGAGACATAACAACGGTTCTGGGGGGTCACTCGGCCTGCGTCTACGCTGTCGTACCGGCTATGCTCAAAGAAGAGTGTCAGGCATCAGTGCCCTGCAGGGGGGACAGGGGATACGCTGGAACCCAGGACTATGAGATGATATTCACCATCCCACGAAGCCAGATTGAGAGAGTGGTGGAGGGTATGGATCAACCCGCTACCAGCTCTATACCCACCCGTTTCAGCATGAACCCCGAGTACATGCTATCGGAGGGATATGCTGAGATAGCTAACCTGATGGGTCAGAGAGACTCAGAGGGTAAGAAAATCAAGGGCTACGGTGGCGAGGATCGTCGTCTGAACCTCCAATACAGGTGAGATATACCTAAACGTTATCTTTTATATCCTCCTCTTTTAACACGATAACTATGAGCTATTATACTCATCTTGAGTGCACTGCATGCAGTGAGACACATGTCGCTGGTGAAGTGCAGACTGTTTGTAAGAAATGTGGAAAACCATTATTCGCCAAGTATGACTTGGAGAAAATTAAGGAATCCCTTACCCGGCGGGACCTGGTGGGAAGAGAGGCCTCCATGTGGCGATACTTTGAGCTACTACCCGTGAAGGATAGAAGAAACATTGTATCTCTGGGTGAGGGCTGGACCCCGTTAACAAATGTACCCAGACTAGGTAAGGAGATAGGTCTCAAGAACCTATGGATCAAAGACGAGGGCATTATCCCCACCGGTACATTCAAGGCGAGGGGTCTCGGAATGGCCATAAGTAAAGCAAAAGAACTGGGTATCAAAAGCGTAGCCCTGCCCTCAGCTGGGAACGCTGCAGGGGCCATGGCTGCGTATGGGGCAAGAGCCGGTATGAAGGTCTACGTATTCATGCCCAAGGATGCCCCCAAGGTTAACATGGTGGAGTGCCAGGTGGTGGGCGCCAAAGTAGTGCTTATTGATGGCCTCATCACCGACGCTGGTAAACTAGTGAAAGAAGGCATGGATGAAATGCAGTGGTTCAACGTAGCCACACTGGGAGAACCCTACCGGGTTGAGGGTAAGAAAACCATGGGAATAGAGGTAGCTGAACAGATGGACTGGAAGCTACCCGATGTAATCATCTACCCCACAGGCGGCGGAACCGGGATAATAGGTATGTGGAAGGTATTCGATGAGTTGGAGGCGCTGGGATGGATAGGCAGCGAGCGGCCGAGAATGGTCTCCGTACAAGCGAAAGGCTGTGCACCCATAGTTAAGGCCTATCAAGAAGGAGCAGATGAATCCCAGTTCTTTGAGGACGCGGAGACCAAAGCAGCTGGGTTAAGAGTACCCAAAGCCCTGGGAGACTTCTTGGTCTTGAACGCTGCCCGTGAGAGCGGTGGGGAGTGCATAGCAGTCAGCGATGAAGAGATCATGGAGGGTGTATCCGACATAGGTAAACATGAGGGAATGTTCGTCTGCCCCGAGGGAGCAGCCACCTATGCGGCTCTCAGAAAGATGCTGGACAAGGGCTCAGTGGATAAGACTGACAAAGTAGTCCTGTTCAACACTGGGAGCGGGTTAAAGTATACTGATCTATTCCCAGTTGATGCACCTGTAGTTGACCCTGGGAAAACCTTTGACTATAACCGCCTAAAGTAGCTTCTTTTCAAAACCTTTTTCCCTTTAATTTACTACCCCATAGAGATTTCCATGAGGGAAGCAGAGGCTTTCGCACCCGGTCACTTGACAGGATTATTCCAGATATGTACCATGGGGGATGATCCCTTGTATTGGGGTGCACGGGGGTCCGGTGTTAGTATAACCCGTGGTGTCCATACTCTTGTAGAGGTTGAGTCATCCAATAGGATGTGTGAAGAGATCTACATTAACGACGAGCTTATGATAGACGCATATGTCAGCGAGACCGTGTTATCAAAATACAAGCCGTATTTATCAGAACCCTTCAAGATAACCGTCCATCATAGTATTGACACACCTATTACCGCTGGATTCGGAAGCAGCGGAGGAGGAGCCCTAAGCCTTAGCCTAGCCCTTAATGAAGTCCTTGAATTAGGATTAGACCCCATTGACGCTGCTCAGATAGCTCACATCGCTGAGATCGAGTGCAAGACAGGCCTCGGCAGCGTTTTCGCGGCGGTGGATGGGGGGTTCGGTGTACTCTACGAGCCGGGGGCTCCCGGTATCGGTAAATCAAAACTATTGGAGGATACTAGTGACTTGGTTGTAATCTATATCTACTATGGGCAGATTCACACCAAGAAGGCTCTATCAGATCAGGGACTGGTGAATAAGATCAACCTGTTTGGGGGGAAATACGTGGATGAACTATACAAGGAACTAACCCCTGAGAGGTTCATGTATTTTAGCCGGAGATTTACAGAACACATCGGTTTAGCTACAAAGAGAATAAATGGTCTCTTCAGGGAGATGGATCAACATAACCTTACCTTTACCATGGCTAATTTCGGTGAGGTAGCTTTCACGGTCCAGTACGAGGAAAAGGCCGAGGAAGCGTTGAGGCTATTGACAGGACTAGGTGAGGATCCTGTTGTCTGCTCTGTTGATGAACGTGGAACGGCCCTGCTTTAAACCTATTATAAACTATCTCGACTAAACTTTTACGTGATAAAGATGTTTAGAGCCTTGCGGGGATAAGCAGCTCAGTGATATAATGAGACATGCTTACGGGTCTCGGTACTTTCCGGCTCATCTCTAGGAAATGGTCGAAGCTGTTTGCCTCAAATACCCATACATAGTTCCACTTCGCATTCATGCTACCGTAGAGCCCTTCATGTTCTACGCCTGTATCTATGCAGCTCTTCTGCATCTTTTTATCGTGTTCCTTTAGCTCCTTTCTTGTGCCTGTCCAGTCGAAGTATAGTAGGATTTTCATCCTTCGTCTTCCAAACGATCCCGAGGTGCAATATATCCTTATCGATTCCTTTTAGCTAAACGTGGGTAAACACAGGTTATTGGGTGATCAAAATAAAT
Source organism: Candidatus Bathyarchaeota archaeon (assembly GCA_014729945.1). The sequence continues at coordinate 12,077 of WJJC01000057.1, read as the reverse complement.
ATTAGCCCAAAGAGACCCCTTCAATAGTTGTTAGTGATAATATGACTAGTCCTTTTGATAAACCGACAGTCGAGAGCAGGCTCAGTAAGAGGGGTGTTAAGTGGCACAGGGACCCAGAGGATGTTATACCCCTCTGGCTCGCTGACCAGGATTATCCCTTATGCCCTGAGCTGAAGGATACTCTCCGTGAAGTAGTCGAAGAAGAATTCACTGTATACGCATCAGATCTACCAGCTCGTGAGGCCCTAAAGGAGAAGATCAAGCGGGTAAATGATATTGATGTCCCGGTTGAGCAGATAATGCTCACGCAGGGAGTAATTCCCGGTATGTGGCTGGCGGCTATGCACGCATGCAGGCCAGGAGACGAGATGATCGTGACCGACCCCATGTATTTCCCATTCTTCACGATAGCTGATGTGGCTCAGACGAGGAAGGTCTACTGGAAGCTTGACCTGGATGAGGGATACAAATTCGACATAGAACGGCTCAAGGAGTTAATCACTCCCAAGACTAGGCTCATCAATGTCTGCAACCCACATAACCCCGCGGGTAGGGTGATGACGAAGGAAGAACTCAAGGGGATAGCGGATATCGCTGTTGATCACCAGATCTATGTTATGGTTGATGAGCTATGGGAGGATATCGTGTATGAGGGTCATGAACATATTAGCCTAGCCAGTCTGAACCCTGAGGTAGCGGATCTTACTGTTACTAGCTGGGGATTCAGCAAGACTTGGAGCGTACCCGGGTTACAGGCGGGTTACTTGGCGTGTACAAACAAGACCATGTTTGATAGCCTCCAGAATATATCAACGGGTATCCTACGTGGTACAAACAACTTTGGGAAAGCCATGGCCCCAATCATAGCCAGCGGTGAAATTGATTACTGGGTCAGGGATATGAACAGATACTTGGAAGAGGTTAGAGACCTTGTCGTGAGACGGTTAAACGAGATGGGTGATTTCATCATCCCGGAGCTGGAGGGAACCTACTTGATGTTCCCCAAGTTTAACTATGGCTTGACCAGTTTTGAGTTAAACAAGGTCTTGCTGAAGGAAGCAAAGGTTAGCTTGAATCAGGGAGACGTTTTTGGGCCTGAAGGTGAGGGTCATATGAGGATACTCACTGCTACAAGCAAAGATATCATGAATGAGGCTCTAGACAGGATCGAGAGCATCATACCCAAGCTTGAGAAGATGAGTGAATAAAACCCTCTTCTTTCATTTTTTATTTAATTGGCTAAAGTACCTTTAAATTGCTTATTTTTGTTAAAATATGGGTCATCTGGGATTACAGGTGCTTTATGTTCTTGTGGTATAGCCGCGATTACGCTATCAGCCATAGTGTTACATTCCTTGATTTAGTTGGGCTGCTTTTACAGCGATTTCCCGTGTTAGATCTTCTACTTGTAAGTCTAATATCACTGTGATTCTGTGTTTAGTGGCCTCTCTTGATAAAATAGTTATATAGTTCGTAGTTGCTGTCGCTACGATACGTTCTTTTGTGTGTCTCAGGTTTTCAGATAATTGTTAGTGGCCTGTTCTTTTGGTGTAACTGATGTATTACGTTTCTTCTGTCTCGTATTTGAATTGCATATCGTAGAGATGTTTGTATAATCCATCCTGCTCGATGAGCTCATCGTGGCTACCTTTCTCGGCTATACGCCCTTCATGTAGTACTATTATCATATCCGAGTTTCGTACCGTGCTTAGCCTGTGGGCTATGATGATGCTTGTGCGGTTCTGGAAGATCCTATCCAAGGCTTGCTGTATTATCAACTCAGTGTATGCGTCTATGCTGCTGGTTGCTTCATCCATTATAAGTACCCGTGGATCAGCTAGCAGGGCCCTTGAGAGGCTTATGAGTTGTCTTTGACCGACGCTGAGTCGTCCGCCTCTTTCCCTTACATCTGTCTGGTAGCCTTCTGGTAGTTTGATTATGAACTCGTGGGCTCCAACGGTCTGGGCTACCTCTATGATCTCGTCATCCGTTGCTTTGAGGTTGCCGTATCTTATGTTCTCCATCACTGTGCCGCTGAAGAGGAAGTTATCTTGCAGGACCACGGCCATCTGGCTTCTCAGTGAATCTAGTTTCACGTCGCGTAGATCATATCCATCGACTTTCACTGCGCCCTCTTGGGGGTCGTAGAATCTGTATAGTAGGTTGATCATGGTGGTCTTTCCTACTCCTGTTGGGCCTACTAGGGCGACTGTTGTGTTGGGCTGTATCTCCAAGTTGATGTCTTTTAGTACCGGTGTGTCCTCCTCGTATCGGAAGCTGAGGTCTTGGTACTCTATGTGACCCTCTATTCTGTGTAACTCCACTGCGTCGGGTTTATCCTCGATGCCTCTGGGTGTGTCCATTATATCAAAGACTCTCTCGGCTGCGGCTAGGGCACTCTGGACATTGTTCCAGAAGCCGCTTAGATCCTGTATAGGCCAGAAGAATCTCCCTAGGTAACCCATGAAACCGAATAAGACGCCTACACTTAGAGTCCCAGCCATCACGGCTCTGCCGCCGAATAATAATACTAGAAAGTTTCCTAGGGCTGTGAATATCCTTACTGCTGGCCAGAATGCTGACATTACCTGTCCTGCTTCTACGTTTGCTTCCATGTTGCTCCTGTTTACCTGCCTGAACTCTTGTCTGGTCTCGCCTTCTCGGCTATAGCTCTGTATCTCTTTCATGCCGCTTACGCTTTCCTCCATCTTGGCTGAGACGCTTGCGATGGTCCTGCGGGTTTTCCTGTATACTGTGCGCACTCTTCTTCCCCATAGGTAGAGGAATAGGATCATTAACGGTATTATGCTGAAGGTCACCAGGCTTAGTCTCCAGTTCATCCAGAGCATGATAGCCAATATTCCTACGAGGGTTAACAGGTCCGCTATCACGTTGGCGACGCCGCTTGTGGTGAGTTCGGTGATCTTGTCTATATCATTGGTTACCCGGCTGACGATGCTACCTACCTCTCTCTTGGCGTAGAAGTCCAGGCTTAGAGCTTGGAGGTGTTTGAATATGTCTTTCCTCATGTTGAGCTCTAATCTTGACCCCAGCCAGTTGATGAGGTATTGCTGTATATACTGGGTTACGAATGTTAGGAAATACACGGCGACGAACCCTAATCCTAGCAGATATAGGCCTCTGGTATCCAGTTGTTTAATGTATTTATCAATAGCTAGGGAGTACATGTATGGTGGTAGTAAGTTGATTAAGGTGGAAGCGATGATGGACACTACTAGTTGTATGGATTCTGTTTTTTGACTGGTGATATATCCCAGCATTCTTCTGAAGAGTACCATATCAGGTACGGAGCGTTCATAGTCTCCCTCGCCTCCAGCGAATCGCTGCATACGGTGTCCCACTACTGATCTCCTCCCTGTGTTTCGCTTATCTGAGTCTCGTAGAGCCGCTTGTAGATGCCGTCAAGCTCTATGAGTTCCTCGTGTTTTCCCTCTTCTCTTATCTCCCCATCCTCTAGGACGATGATGTAGTCGGCTTTCTTGATGCTGCTCAGTCGCTGGGTGATTATGAATGTGGTGCGGTTCTCAAGTAAATTATCTAGTGCTTGCTGGATCTCGTACTCTGTCTGGGTGTCCACGCTACTGGTGCTGTCATCCAGTATGAGTATCTTGGGGTTCTTGAGTAGTGCCCGTGCGATGGCTACTCTCTGCTTCTGTCCTCCGCTGAGGGTTACACCTCGTTCCCCTACCTTGGTGTCGTATCCCTCTGGGAGGTCTTGGATGAATTCATGTATCTTGGCTTGACGGGCGGCCCGATGAATCTCTTCCATTGAGGCCTCTTCTACGCCGTATGCTATGTTTTCCCTGAGTGTTGTGCTGAATATGAATGGGTTCTGTCTCACTATGCCTATGTGGCTCCTGAGTTTCTTGATCTTTATGTCTCTGAGGTCGACGCCGTCCAGCTTGATACTGCCCTTAGTGACATCGTAGAATCGGGGGATTAGGTTGATTATGCTGCTCTTACCGCTGCCCGTGGCTCCAAGTATTGCCACGGTCTCACCCGGCATCACCTTGAGGTCTATGTCTTTGAGAACCATGTTCTCGTCATCATAGCTGAACCACACGTCCTCGAAGTTGATGATTCCAGCTATTTTCTCGATGGTCACTGCGTCTGTTTTATCGCTTACCTCTATTTCTGCGTCCATTATCTCGAATACTCTCTCGGCTGCTGCCTGTGCCCGTACAAACATACCTGTCATGAAGCCTAACATCCTGACTGGCCCCATAAGCCTTGAAATGTAGAAGTAGAAGGCGATCATGCTGCCCAAACTTAGGGCGTCTTGGATTACCAGAGTACCCCCGTACATCAGAATGATGATCACCCCGATGCCGCTGATTAAAGATACCAAGGGCCTGAAGAATGCTCTTAGTTTGGCCATCTTTATGTTTATATTAAAGTACTCCATGATCTCGGCCCAGAACTTTTCCTCCTCGTATACTTCATTATTGAAACCCCTCACGACTCGTAAACCGCTGAGGTTCTCCTGAACCAGTGATGTGATCTCCCCGTATTGTTCTCTGACCTCTTGCCAGAGTGGGCGAATCTTTGAGCTATAGTTTAGTGTGGTGATCAGTAGGAAGGGTAGTATTGTCAGTGAGACCAGTGTCAATTTGAGGCTTATGGAGATCATGCTATAGGTAACCAGTATAAGCAACAGCGTGTTGCTCAAGGCTAACCTGAACCCGAAGTTGAAGAACCTGCCCAGCATGTTAATATCCCCGGTGGCTCTTGCCATTAGTTGGCCTGTACGTTGCTGATCATAGAAGCTGAAGCTCTGCTCTAGTAGGCTATTATAGAGGTCGTCTCTCATCTCAAAACCTGCTCTCTGACTAATTATCTGCAGGATATATCTCTGGGTGTAGCTCAGTGCGCCTTCTACTAGGCCGATGACTACGAGGCTGAAACTGAAAACCACTAGTACAGCAAAGTTGTATTCCATACCAGAGAAATTATTCACCCCTCTTGCTACTGGTATGAGAATCCAGTTGGCTACCCCCTCGATCCCCGTGGCATCTGGCACTGATTCCCCTGTAGCCACATAGCCTACAGTGTCAACGATGTTCCCGATGATGGCAGGGGATAGTACGGATAGGAAAGTGGTAAAGATAATAACGAATACAATTGCCTTTACCTCCCAGTAATGGGAGATGTAACTGAATAGACGTTTGAAAGTATTCCAAGAATCTGTTTTTATACTTACTCTACATTCCACCTGTGTTCGCTGTATTTATCCATTATTTCCCTGAGTTTGCTGATGGTTTCCTTGTACTCTGCGCTATCCATTAGCTGTACATGTGATACTATGTGGGCTATTCCCCGCTTTGCGTAGTGGCTAATATCCTTATCCTCTGTCTTTCTTTGTATACGTTCCTCGTAAGCCCTCTTATTGTATATGTGACATCTGAGTAGTAACTGTTTAACTCGGGTGTATTCTCTCTCTGGGATTTTTACTCCATACGTTTTCAATCCTTCAAGGAGTTTCTCCAAATAGTTATCCGTATACGCAGAGTAATCCGGGTCCTCCTCCAGTGCCTCGGTGACCCTGTAGCTGACGTGGAAATCCTTGCTGACCGCCTTATAGTATGGTTGGATCATGTTTCGTACATGTTCCTCTCTTGTTACCTTGATTAGACCGGCTTCTAGTAGTGTGTTAAGATGATGTATGATGCTGCTGTGGTTTTTATCCAGTTTTTTAGCGAGGTCTGTTGCGCTCATCTCCTCGTGGCTGATAATCTTAAGTATGCTACGTCTTGTCTTGTTTGCAAGGAGTTTCCCAACCTCGGGATCTGTTATTATCTGCACATCGCGTCTCACTTGTATCGCTACAACTGTTTGTAGTGTGATAGATAAAGTTGTCTAATGATAAAAATATGAAAACAGTGTTACTTTCTGCGGCTCAGGTTACGCATTTTTTGACCAGCGCTGGTCTTTCCCCTGAAAACTCGTCCACGGATGGGGTTGCTCTCAAAACTTGGTTTGGAGACCTTGAGATCTCGTTCATCAGCTTCCTCTAAGAACTCTTTGAGGATTTCGATGTTCTCATCGTGACTGCTTTTTCTGCGTGTATCCACCGGTATTCCCATCTTTTTGGCTTCTCCAGCTGTGATCTCGACGGCTTCAAGCTCTGAAAGACTGAATCCTTTGCCTTTGCGGATTTTTCTTCCTGTTTCAACTATGGGGTTGATATAACGAACCATTTTGATCACCTGTAGCTCTTCTGCTTCCTGCGGCGTGCTCCTGGTCCACCGAATTTCTTGGACTCTTTGCGCCGCGCGTCTCCTGCTAGCATGGTTCTATCATAGTCGTGGTATAGGTTACGTAGGCGCTTGCTCTTAGTGAACTTGACGAGGCCCTGGGCGATTCCCATTCTCGCTGCCTCTGCTTGGCTCATTACTCCTCCGCCCTCTGTGTTAATCTTGATGTCTACTTTATCTTTGTAATCTGTTGCCAGCATGTATGGCTCAAGGATTTTTTCCCTCACTATGAATGGCTTGATGAGTGGGATTGGTACATTGTTAACTCTTATACGGCCTTTTCCCTCAGAGATCAAGACCCTCGCCTTGCTGGTTTTACGTTTTCCAGTAGCCATTACGCTCTTCTTTTTTCTACTTGACAATTATGTTCACTTTCTCCAGCCGATATTCTCGGCGATCTCTCCAATGGTCACATATCTGTTACCCAGGTTACTTAGATGATGGTTCTGCATTTTCTCCAGCTTGGAATCTTCAAACTCTTCTGGAATGCCGATATGGACTTTTAGTCTTTTAAAGGCTTTTTTACCGTGTTCTTTACGGTGTGGCAGCATTCCTCTTATGGTTTTTTTGACGTATCTGTGTGGCTGCCTGTAATGGAATGGTCCTCTCTGGTGTCCGCCAACGCCTAGGAACTCTTTATTCTTCTTTATTATCATTTGTTTTTTACCTGAGACCACGATTTTTTCAGCGTTTACGATGTCAATAGTTTCTCCTTGGAGCAGCCTCTTGGCAACTGTGCTTGCCATTCTGCCTAGTATGAGGCCGTCTCCGTCAATGACTGTTTTAGTGCTCATTTTTTTCATCCTTTTTCTGGCTAGAGTTGCCTAATGCACCCCACTGAACCACGTTTATGGCTATAAAGGTTTTCCAACTATTGACGGTACCACGATTATACGATGTTCGCATCTATGTGAGACAAACCTGTAACCGGTTGTTTACCTGCTTATTATTAGAAACGTTTATACTTGATATACATCCTAACAGTGGCTAGTGTAGTGAAAATGAGGGAGTATGTTCACTAGAGGCGTTTGTATTCATCTCTAGTCAAATTAATATCTCTCAGCAAATCACTGCCGACGATTCTGGAAATCAACCACCCCTAGTGGGTTCTAGGTTCTTTTCTAAGACATACCAAGGAGACAAATATTTTTGACTAAAGTAAAATTTGCGATACCCAAGGGACACCTTGGAGACCAGACACAGAGAATTCTTGAGAGAGCAGGATACCATGTAACAGGTCATGACCGTACTTATAGGCCGGGGATTAATGACCCTGATATCGAGTTGAAGGTGTTGCGGCCACAGGAGATACCTACTTTTGTCAGTGAGGGTGTTCAGGATGTTGGAATCAGTGGTAGGGACTGGGTTGCTGAGAATAATGCGGATGTTGAGACTCTTCTGGACTTGGAGTATGCCCGGGTTAGGCTGGTGTTCGCGGTTCCCAAGAACTGGAACACTGTCAATGATCTATCGGGGCTCATCAGACAGAGTATAGAGAATAATAAGACTCTACGGGTAAGCACAGAGTACCTGAACGCGGCAAAGGAGTATATCATGAAAAACCCGGTCTACGTGGATGCTTACGGTGAGAAAACACCAGTTGTGGTAACCCCTTGGTGGAGGATAGGTGATAACGAGAACGTAGTTATCTATCTGAGCTTCGGTGCCACTGAGGCCAAGCCACCGGAGGACGCTGACGCGATACTTGAGGTAATCGAGACAGGTACCAGTCTACGGCAGAATGGGTTAAAGGTAATCGAGGAGGTTATGCAGACAAGTGCCTTATTGATTGCTAATAAGGATGCTTTGAGGAACCCTGAGAAGCAGGAGAAGATACTGGATATATTGACCCTTTTACGTGGAGCAGTGGATGGGGCTAAGAAGCTGCATATCTTCGCCAACGTGGAGAAATGTAACCTTGATAAATTGTTAGAGAAGTTACCGGCCTTGAAGCGGCCAACGGTGAGCGAGTTGAGTGATCCAGAGTGGTGTGCCATCAACACCGTGATTGACAAGAATAGGTTTATCCAGATATTGCCTATCCTTCGTAAACTGGCTCAGGGTCTGGTGCTCTATGAGCCTAGACAGGTGCTGCCATTGGATGAGATAACTCTGGAGAATGGGGAATGAAGCGATACACGGAGGAACCGGATATACTGAGCTCCAGGTGGCCCAGATCCTCGGCGGTTAAGCATGAGCTTGTTGAGTACGTGAGACCCATTGTATCAGATGTAGCCCAGAGAGGCGATAATGCAGTAAAAACATACACTGAGCGATTCGACAATGTAAAATTAGACAGCTTCAAGGTTTCACGGGATGCGGTTCAAGACGCTTACCAGGTGGTTCCCCAGAGTCAGGTTGCGGCTCTTAGAGAGTCCCGTAGACGACTGGAAATAGTAGAGTCCAAGCGTTTAACCCAGTCAACCTTCAATGTCGATATAGAGGGTACAGAGATAAAATGCACCCTGAGACCGATTCAGTCTGCGGGTTGTTATGTTCCAGGGGGAAAAGCCGCTTATCCTAGCTCGGTTATCATGAATGTGACTCCAGCTAAGGTCGCTGGGGTGGAGAAGGTAATCGTCTGTACACCACCCGGTGCGAGTGGGGAAGTGGATCCCTTGGTGCTGGTGGCTTGTGATATATGTATGGTGGATGAGGTCTATAAAATCGGTGGAGCTCAAGCCATAGCCGCCATGGCTTACGGGACAGAATCAGTTCCCCGGGTGGAGAAAATTGTGGGCCCTGGGAACAAGTATGTTACCGCAGCCAAGAACTTGGTCTCGGATGTGGTCTCTATAGATAAACCCGCTGGACCCAGTGAGATACTAATTATCGCGGATGAGACAGCTGACCCAAATTTAGTGGCAATTGATCTCATAAGCCAGGCTGAGCATGGACCCGGGGGAATATCAGGGCTTGTAACTACTTCAGAGAAACAGGCAGACGATGTAGCGCAACTAATCGATGAAAAATCCTCCAATCTGATGCGTAGAGAGATCCTTGATACGGTCTTAGATGAGAACGGGTTCATCTATCTGGTTTCCACTATGGAGGAGGCGATTGATTTCACTAACAGGTTCGCCCCGGAGCACCTAGAGATCATGACAGGGGTACCGGAGGAAGTGGCAGAGAAGATAACCAGCAGCGGCTTGATTCTCCTCGGAGATTATTCTCCGGTCTCCTCTACTGATTATTGCATGGGGGTTAACCACGTATTACCAACGGGGGGATATGCCCGAGTAGCCTCAGGTATCACCGTCTTGGATTATATGAAACCAGTCAGCGTGGTGAAGGCAACCAAAACAGGGTTAGGTTCAGTTAGAGAAAGAATAGGAACTCTAGCAGATGCAGAGGGGTTACCGAATCACAGGTTAGCTGTGGAGGCTCGATTCAAGTGAATATCAGGGAATTACTATCCTCCAGTGAACGGATCAAGGCCTATCAGCCAAACCCCTCAGTTGATTCAATAGCTGATGAAATAGGTGTACCTGAATCAAAGATTTTGAAGTTAGACGCCAACGAGAACCTATTCCTGGGCGATGATACAATGCGTGAAATCCTCGTGGAGGCTGCTGTTGAAACCGATCCACGGCTATACCCTCAGGACGAAGTGCTCATGCTAAGACGGCTAATCGCTGAAAATAACATGGTTGAATCCGGTCAAGTGATGGTCTCGGCTGGCGGCGATCAGGTAATAGAGTTAATGTTCTCGTTGCTTCAACGGAGTGAATCCGTGTCGGCTGTATCACCGACTTTCTCCATGTATCCCCGTGTTGCTGTACAACGAGGTCTAGATTATAGATTAGCTCCTTTGGAGCAAGATTTCTCACTGAACCCTGAAAAGACCCTTGAGGCTGCACAGGGGGCATCGCTTCTAGTGATTTGTAACCCGAATAACCCGACAGGTAACCAGTTCCCAAGAGAAACTGTATTGGACTTGGTTAAACGCTTCAAAGGTCTCGTGTTGATCGATGAAGCCTACCAAGAGTATTCAGAGTATACGTTAGCCGAGGAAGTAAAAAACTATGATAACCTGATTATACTACGTACCTTTTCCAAGGCTTACGGCTTAGCCGGTTTAAGATTGGGGTACTGTATCTCCAATATAGATCTGGCTACAATGCTACGTGAACGATACATGATTCCCTACCCTGTGCCCAATGTAGTGCTCCGAACAGGAGCCAAATTAATCCAGAAACAGGAAACGGTACAGACGGCAATTAAGGAGACCATCACAGAGCGGGAGTGGCTGATAAACCAGTTGAACAAACTTGAAGGCATAGAGGCTTATCCCTCCGAGACCAACTTTGTGTTGTTTAACACTGAACAACCAACCAGAGAGATAAACCAATATCTCCAAAGCAGAGGAGTGTTGATACGCATAATCGGTAAAGTGCTCTCGCTGGAGAACTGTCTAAGAGTAACCGTGGCGCCCAGACCGAACCTGGAACGGTTCCTTGAGACACTGAAGGAGGCAACAAATTGACGAAATACACAAAGATCGAATCCGAGAACGGCTTAATCTATCTAAGGGAAGACAAATTACCAGAGATCGCGGATATAGACACCATAGTATTCGACTGCGACGGCGTACTACTAGACGTTAGAAACGCCTATAACGTAGCCATAGCAACCACCACCCGTTACATAATAGAAGCCTTCACCGGCACAATTATACCCAAGGAACTATTCGACAGCAAGCTAAACCACGCTTACAAGCGCACCGGGGGCTTCAACAATGACTGGACCCACGCCTACGCCGTGATAATGCGCATACTGGCGGAGCTACCTGACAAAGAACTAGAAGAACTAGATAAAATAGCGGGTGAGAGCCTGCAATACGTTTCACCAAGGGAGCGATTCGACTACATAGCTGGGAGGGTCAATGCAGATATTCCCGTTGATGGACTTTATGATAAATTATCAGACTTCGCGGCTAGGCTGAATGATACTGGGATCGAGAAAGTTGATGAGCTCCTCTTACCCAGAGTCGGAGAGAACATTAAAAGAACTTTCAATTTCAGGGGGGCGGTTGGTGAGAGTATCATCAGCACCCTCTTTGAGGAGTTATTCGCTGGAATAGCTCTGTACAGGGAGTCTTTTGGCTTGGAGCCTTGCTTCGTTGAGGCAGAGAAGGGAATAGTGGAGGCGGATGAGGTGGTTATCCGTGAGGAGACCCTCAATGAACTGGAGAGTCTTCTAGGTGGACCCAGATTCGGGGTAGCCTCGGGGAGCATGGAGAACACTGCTAGACACGCCCTCAAGGAGATCAAGGACAGGTTCCCCCAGAGAAGCCAGTACTGGCATGATGTAGTAGACAATGACTCCAAGAAGCTGGGTAAAGATAACCTGCATAAACCCAACCCCTATCCACTGGTAAAGGCAGCGGAGCCCTATGAACCCGGTAAGGTGCTTTACATCGGTGACACCATGGCTGATTACCTCACATCAGAGAACGCAGGAGACAAGTACCTCTTCGCAGGCGTCTATAGCTGTGTCCATAGCAGCGAGGAAGCATTGAAAGGCTTCCTGGAGATGGGTAGCGACATCGTGGCTCCAACTGTGAATGAGATCCCCCTTATTCTAAGATATGCGAGAGGTGAATCTAATTGAGAACCGGTGAATACACTCGTGAGACACGTGAGACAATGATCGCAGCCGCGGTCAATCTGGATGGCGAAGGAGAGGTAAGCATAGACTCTGGGATAATGTTCCTAGACCATATGTTAACCAGCCTCGCCACTCATAGTCTAATAGATATCACGTTAAACGCATCTGGTGACTTACGCCACCACATAGTAG
>WJJC01000056.1 GCA_014729945.1 Candidatus Bathyarchaeota archaeon | reverse complement strand
CATTATCCATGGTAATATACCATCATCGGAAGCCAAGCAGATGAATTTAAGAGAAACCTTCATCCCCTGCCCAAACATTCTAAGCAAATTCGCTATATGCCTTCCAGAATCAACAGTATCAAACTTCCTCTGAATATCGAAGGTTAATTTCTAAAATAGGATATTCGCATTCCAAAAAATGTATCCTATATATTTACTATGATAAAAGTCAATAATCATAGATACACATTGAAGCAGTATGGTTGATTGCTGGCTACCTTATGGCGAAACCGAGGTTTATGTATCAGTAGAGATGGAATCCCTCATTGGTATAGCTGATATAAGGGAAATTGAACCAGAAAATACTGGCATAGAAATTATACTGAGTGCTCTAATGGATCCATATGGAAAACCCTTAGAGGAGTTAGTTGAACCCGGCGTAGATGTGGTCATAGCTGTTGATATATATTCAAGCCCTCAAGCAGTTACTCAAGCATTAACACAGATCATCAAAATGCTGGTTGAGTTAATCGTACCCAAGGAACGCATCACCATTATACTTGGGAACGGAGAGAACGAGAAAGAAGAAAAGATAATTAGAGATGCCATTAGAGATTCATCGGAATTACGAGGAATAACCTTACATGATCATAATAGGAATACAGACAATATTGCTTTTCTGGGAGAGACTCATCATGGGACGCCCGTAGAAATAAACCGGAGATACCATGAATCAAAAATAAAGATCGCATTAGGGGAAACACGGATAGACCCATTAAAAGGATACTCCGGAGCGCATAACGCAATAGTACCAGGGCTTGCCACTATAAACACGATCCGTGAATACCGAAAACTGTATTTCGATTCTGATATATCCCCAGGAAGCATCGAATTAAATGCTATTAAAGAGGATGTGCTTGAAGCCGTGTCTAAAACCGGTATTGATTTCGCGGTAAACCTTGTTACAAATAAAAAAGGAAAAATTATCGCAGCTCATGCTGGAGGCTATGAAGAGTCATGGGGGAAAGCGATAAACAGCTTAGCGGATCAACCTGAGATATCCAGTGACGGAGGCGCAGACATCGTTGTTATCAGCGCAGGAGGTTTTCCTTATGATAAGAGTTTCTATAAGGCAATATGGAGCCTACACAATGGGGCAAAGGCGTCTAAAAGAAATGGAACCATCATTCTACTAGCTCAATGTGTCGAAGGCCTTGGGGGTGAGGCATTTACACATCTTTCACGGGTCTCTGAGTCAAGCGAGTTGAAAAGACGATATATGTACGGTGCAGATGCATTGGATCTACTAAAAAAAGTGCAAAAAAATAACCGCATAATATTGGTGTCTGCGTTACCTAATTATCTCGTAGAAGCATTGGATATGGATTCAGCAAGAACCGCAAATGATGCATATAAAAAAGCCGTACAATCTCGGCGGGGAAGAAAAACCATTGTAATCCCCCACGGGTATCAATCAATCTTAATTTAATGAATCTGAAATAGTTATTTCAGGTAAATAATCATTTTAAAATAAATTTCATATGTTCCGCAGGATAGGAGACGCATGGAACTCGTATTGGTAAATATAATTCTCGCTGTAACAACGAGTTTTATTGCCATCTACATTGTTCTAACACGGAAAAACCGCAGATCCCGATTAATATCTCTCATCATCCTAGGCTCGAGTATTTGGAGCTATGGATATGCATTAGAATTGTATTATACAGATCTTAACACCAAACTATTCTGGTCTCAAATACAAGTAATAGGCATGATTTTGACCAATCTCTGGCCTCTTTTTACATTTCATTATATGGGGAATAATAAATGGTCCGGGAAACAGGGAGCAGTAATTTTTTCAATAGCACCTCTATTTTTTTTGGGGTTATTATTAACGAATAATTACCATGGGCTGATATTGAGGAGCGTATCCTTAAACCACATAGATTCACATCTTCCTCTCATTAAGACCTATGGTGAATGCTTCACCTTTTTTATATTGTATACTTATATGATAATCATTGGAAGCTGTATTTATACAATATATTCCTTGAGGAAACAGACATTAAATAATACAAGATATCTATCATTTATCATTGGGATCATATCTTTACCGGTATTATCCAGCTTTTATTATCATTTTTTCTCAAAAAATATGTACATAGATTATACATCAATGATATTTGGTTTCTTAAGCATAGGGATAGTGTTATTCACACCCTCTGATTTCAGAATAGGTAATATCTTGCCTCTTGAATACGCTAATATTCTAGGTAAGATGGAGGATATAGTTATCCTCACTGATGAGAATAGGCGGATTACTCATGTTAATCCTTCCGCAAAAGTAGCGATAAATAAAGAGCTTAGTATCTCTGAAGACACCATCGTTGGTAGATATCTGGATGATCTAATAGAAAAAGTGGAAATTATTGGGAAAAGTGATGACCCTACAGAGGTGGTTGCAGGTGGACGAAACTATGATCTATCTATTTTCACGGTACCAGATTGGCGTGGAAAACCTTCAACCACATGCTACATCTTAAGGGAGGTAACTGATAGAGTAAAACTGGAGAACAAGCTCCGATTACTTCATCTTTACGCATCAGACATATCCAAAACCAAGTCCTATGATGATATAAGTACAATAACGGCTAAAGTACTAAAAAACAGTCTCGGATTCTGCAATGGGGTTCTTATATTAGATGGAGAATCTGAGACCCATAAAAAATTTTGGGGACCCATCGAATGTATAGAAGAAACCGATTATGTCTTAAATGAGTTAATTAAATTGGATAAAAGTTACTATCCTCATTTCGAAATTTTTCTAAGAAATATTGGATATGGCGGGGATTGTGTTTTCTCAGATAACGCCATGTTCTGTATCCCTATAATGGAAAACCATGTACAACTTGGTGTAATCTGCATATTCCGAGAGTCAGAGAAAAAATTTTCAGAGAATGAGCAGATGCTCTTGGAGATATTTGGAAATCATATAGCAGCAGCCATACACCGTATCCAAGATGATAAAGCATTAAAAGATACCCAGAAAGCCGAAATAGACAAAATTATGGAAGGCGCGGGTAGAGTCGCTAATATGGTTAGACATGATCTAAGAGGACCTCTTCAAACGATTAGAAACGTATCATATTTGATAGAAAAAAACCCCTCCACTATAGATAAGATGGCACCTATGATCGAAAACAGTATTGATTATATGACTAACATAATCGAGGACTTAGTTTATACTGAGAATCCATCTAGTCTGGATAAACATTATTTGAATCTCAATACCCTCATCAAACAAACCCTAAATCAGCAGATAATACCCAAAAAAATACTAGTTGAGAAAGATTTATACCCTGAGCCCTTAATGGGGAATTTTGATAAAATAAAGATCCAGAGAATGTTAAACAACCTCTTCCGTAATGCCATTGATGCCATGCCAGATGGTGGAAGATTAACTATTTCAACAGATAAAAAATCGTCAAAGGTTTTTGTATCAATTCGTGACACGGGAGTGGGTGTGGAGGATGTGGATAAACTGTTTGTGCCTTTCCACACAACTAAAACCAATGGCATGGGACTTGGATTGATCTCAGTTAAGCAGACCATTGAAGCACATAAGGGTTCAATAGAAGTAAATTCCGAACCCGGAAAAGGAACTAACTTTCTTATCAGCATACCAATCAATGAGGATTATAGGGGAAATAACACCACCAAACTCAGTAGCATAACTAAGACATAAAGAATTAATCCTAGTTTCCTCGATGTGCTTAACGGTGAGAGATCATCTAGTGGTTCAATTGACTCGATTCCTTGACGCATCATAAAGAAAGCCACCACAACACCCATGACTACATAACCTGATAAAATTAAGAGAAAAACACCTGCAATTGAGACAATTTTATGAGATTCACGACCCACAAGGCTTCTTACAATATGTCCTCCATCCAATTGCCAACTAGGAATCAAGTTGATGAAGGTTACTATGCAGCCCACCCATGCTGCGAAGGCTACAGGATGCATTATCAAAACCTGATCGGGAGTAGTAGGTTTGATTATTGAGGCTATTATTTCTAATATTTTGGGCATGGGCATTATCTGGAATCTTATAGATGGGTACGCTATCATCCATTTATTTACTTGTACTATGGGTACAACAAAGCTGAGACTCATACCTAGAAAAGCAAGAAAAACTGTGGCAATAAAGCCACATATAGGTCCGCTTAATCCTAGATCGAATAAGGCATCTCTGTTAACAGGAGCTTCTCGCTGCGAGATTACAGCTCCAAGAGTGCCTCCCATTCCCGGTGGGGCAGGTATAAAATAAGGCTGTGATGCATCCATTCCTCGTTTTAAGGCAATATATCTATGTCCGTATTCATGCACCGCGAATATCACCAAAATGGAGAAAGTGAATATTAATACGTTTACGATTATTGGTGTATTTTCCATGAGTTCCTTGGTTAGTATAGGGTTATTACTACGGAGATATCCATCCAGCATGACAGTGAATACTGTTGCTACGAACAGTATTTTGTTCCTGAGATAATTCTCCTCAACCTCTGTTTTTCTTCTAAGGATTGAGAGGTGATAACTATCAACAATCCATCTTATACGAGGAAAATATCCTTTTCCCCTTAATTCTTCAGCTAGCTCTTTGAATGCTGATTTCATTAAATATTGCCTGAACCCCTCACCCCTTGTTTCAATTATGAAGGTTGGAGTAGTTCTCTCCCAGTATGCTTTTATTACCTTAAAACGCCTCTCAACAGCATCTACGTATACTGGATCCATTTGTTTAGGACACGAGGAGAAGGATTCCGTCATAATGTATTCTATTAGTGGATACTTTTATACTCGATAATATATTATGCGATTTCTTTAAATTATAGAGGATTCAACTTCAAGGGACTAAGCTTGAGTTCCCAAGGCTTTACAATACGGGGTTTCAAACCCGACGACTTGGAGAGAGTTATGCATATAAATGCAAAATGTCTTCCAGAGAATTACAGCAGTTACTTCTACAGGAACTTATACACTAGGTTTCCAGAGACTTTTCTTGTAGCCGAGGTTAATGAAGAGATTCAAGGCTATATAATGTGCAGGATTGAAAAAGGCTGGTCTAAAAAGGGTAAACTTAGCCCAGCGAGACTATGTCACATTGTATCAATCGCCGTTATGGGGGATTATCGTCGTAGGGGCATAGGTAATGCTCTTATCATTAATGCTATGAGGCGGGGGAGAGAGAATTACAACTGTGATGAAGGATACTTAGAGGTTCGTATTAGTAATGAGCCAGCCATATCCCTGTATGAGAAATTGGATTTCAGCAAGGTAAAAAGAAATTATGGCTATTATCTCGATGGAGAGGATGCATGGGTAATGGCAGCTACCTTAGATCATTTTTAGCAAACATTATTACATGCAAAACAATAATAGTTATTGATTACCCGATGGAAATGGTTGATGTTCTCAGTTTCATTATAATCTTATTCAGTCTAGGAGTGTTCTACTGGTTCGGTCGCTTTACTCAGAAACTTATCAAACAACACTATGACATCTATGGGCTTCTATACGATATGGAAGAGATAGAGAAAAACAAGAAATGATGGTTTTCATTTACGGTAGATGTATAAGTGCCCAAGGAATAAGGCTGTAGAATAATGAAGAACAGCGCACTGATCCCATGGACAGAAGTATCAAGTTGGTCATGTAAAGCATGTGGTAATTGTTGCGTAGGTTATCGTGTGCCATTAAAGATGGATGAAATGATAAAAATAGCGAGTCGGTATGGCCGTAGTGTTTTAGAGTACGGGTTAGGTAAGGCATATCTCAAAAATAGGGGCAACGGGCGCTGTGTATTTCAGAGACCTTTAATGGGTAAATGGATATGCACTCTTCAAGGTCAGAAACCAACCGCTTGTAGGCTTTTCCCATTCAGGATGCATAAGAAACCCATCTACAAGCACGGAGACAACGCGAAGGTTTTGATAGGGGATAAGAGCTATTATCTGTACATGGACCCCAACTGCAGGGGTATTGAACTAGGTCAGCCTACTGAGCGATTCAGTAAAGAGGTTGTTCCCGAGATAGTGCGAATAGGGATGGGTCTCCCAGTTAAACAAAAATACACGACCTCTAAGAGTATTCACTGGCGTCCGGTATAGTAAATATTAAACCGGCTTAAGTCCAGTTTCTAACTGAAATAATTTGAATCAATCTATTAGTATAGCTGGACTAAATGTTCAACCCGGTGAGAAAAAACATGGCGTACTCAACATCTCCGAGTTCTTCGCAGATGGTCAATCCATGGAGATCCCATTCACAGTAATCCACGGAACAGAAGAAGGTAAGACCCTCTACGTACAGGTGGCACAACACGGATCCGAGGTAATGGGCTTAGATGCATTAAGACGATTAATACCAGAATTAGACCCAGATAAGATGAAAGGAACACTAATCTATTGCCTCCCAAACCCTCTAGCTTTCAGAGAGAGGAAGAGAGCAACCATCTTCGACCCCAAACCCGGCGGAATGAACAGGGTCTGGCCCGGAGACCCGGAAGGCAGCTTAACCGAGAGGATGGCTCACAAGATATTCACTGAGCTGGTGAGTCACGTTGATGAAGTTATTGATCTGCATACAGCTACGAGAAAATGCCCGGTATGGGTCTTCTATGAAGCTGATGGGGTATCTGAGCTAGCCCCCAGCGAGACCGCTCAGAGAAGCGAGGACATGGCTCACCTCTTCGGAGCAACAATAATGTATGTTGAGGCTGAAGCTTACGGTGGAAGAAAAACACTAAGAGCCAGCTGCGTAGACACCGGAGTACCCGCAATAGTACCCGAGCTAGGTGGACACGGACACTTTGATGAAAAAGCAGTCAGGATTGCATATCGTGGCTTGAAGAACATAATGAAGGATCTGGGTATAATTGAGGGAGAGGTGGAACTACCTGATACACAAATTAAGCTTGAGTGGCTTTCAGAGCCTAAGAAATATTACGCCTATGCCCAGAAAGGGGGAATATTTATCCCCGAAGTGGATCTAGGCGACATTGTAGAAAAAGGTGACAGACTAGGCTATATCTACAGTCCAAGAACCTTCGAAACGCTGGAAGTGATCAAAGCACCTCAGACGGGGTATGTTTTCACTATAAAGGAGAACCCCGTGGTTCATCAAGGGGATTCACTGATCGCAGTACCAGCGGTTCTGGATAGGATAGACAACTAAGTCAGTATCTTATCCATTATGTACATGTCGCAGTATAACTTCTAATTCCTTTTTCTTCTCTTGTCTCCAGAGTAACCTCTGTACCAACATATAGCTCTAATATCTTTGATTTATCCAGAATGATTCAATGTTCATACAAGAAAAAAGTGTAGATAAAATTATTTAATACGTTTTTCCTCAAACTCGGCTTTTATCTTGGCCAGTAGTTCGGGCTCGCATAGTATCTCAATAGTAGCGAGAGCTAATGTGTTTATACCTATTTTCAGTCCCGCATCTCCTTTTTCTGTCATGGTACAGTTGGCGAATTTTATGCTGTGCATAGGCATCTCCTCTTGTGTTATCCCTATCATGGGATGAATACCGGGAACTACATGGGATACGTCCGCAAAGTCTGTACTACCTCCTGGAGGCTGTGTGGCCACTTTAACAGGGTCCTCATATTGATGACCCAATTCATCCCAGATATCTATAATCAGTTGTTCCAATGAGTCTAACGGTATATTTGATTTTAGACCAGTTGAATCTGTAAACTCCACTTCACATCCAGTAGCAATAGCCGCACCTCGTGCGCTGTTCTTCACCATTTCCAGTAGCTCTGGAACATAGGTATCGTCACTGCTTCTTACACCGAATCTTAGTTTTGCCTTATCTGGGATAATGTTTGAGGCTAATCCGCCTTCTGTTATAATTCCATGTACCACTGGATCAGCTTCTCTTTTCAGCTGTTGTCTGTTTGCATGTATTGACATATATGTGATCATGGCGGCATTCAAGGCGTTAGCACCATTGTGAGCATCAGCTGCTGCGTGGGCTGTCTTCCCTGTGAATTCTATTTCCAGGCCTGACACTGCTAGGAAGTTCCCCTGGGCCTGACTTAGGCCTGTGGAGGGGTGGATCATATAGCTAACATCTGCATCATCGAACACTCCCTCGTTGTCCATCCTCACCTTGGAGCCAGCGTAATCCCCATGACCCTCCTCTGCTGGAGTTCCTATAACCCATATCTCTCCAGATAATTCATCCATTACTTTACTCAGAACAATGCCCGCTCCGATACCTGAAGTACCAATAATATTATGCCCACAACCGTGACCTACACCAGGTAGAGCATCATACTCAGCTAGTATAGCAATCGTTGGCCCAGGCTTTTTTCCCTTATAGACTGCTTTGAATGCTGTATGCATATGATGGAAAGGATGTTCAACCTCGAAACCATGTTTCCTTAGGGCTTCCACGAGAAGCCTGCTTGAGTTTTCTTCCTCGCTTCCTAGCTCCGGGTTTTCACCGATCTCGTCTTTAAGATCTTTTAACTCTGGGAAGATTTTCTCGGTTTCGTCCATGATTATATCTTTTAGCTGTTTTTTATCAACCATGGATTAGTTATTTATTTTTTAGGGGATAAGGTTATTCCTTGTCTTGTTCTTCCAGTTTTTTAGTTTGTTTTTCTTGGTTATATAGTCTTGGACCGATTATAGAGCCGAATAAGGCAGTTATTAGAACCGTTGGGACGATTAAATTAGTGAATATAGATGGGTTCGTAAAGTACTGAGTTCCTTCAACCAGTTGAGGTAGTTGAGCTAGTACAATAGCGGTTAAGCCGTTACTGAATTCTAGTCTACTAATTTTTTTATCCAAATCAGTTAAAGGTATAAGCATAGTGGTTATTGATACTGAAGCAAAACGCACCAACCCAATCACGATGGCCATAATTAGTCCAATGACGATATAGGTAATCTGCAGATTCATCTGGAGTCCCACGAAAAAGAATAGAAATGATTTAATAAGAAAGGTTATTTCCTCATGGAATCCCCTCAGTCGTCTTTTTTCCACCCTTACTTTTTCCTTGAAACCAAACCTCTGGGCAAATAAGGGGTAATTAGTCATTGTCACGCCGAATACGAGTGCTGCTAAAGCTCCTGAGCCTGGGCCTCCAATATTTTCTGCTAATATATAGCTGAAGAAGAGTACTGCAATGGTCATTATATAGTTGAACGGTCTGTTTCTAGCAAGGTTAAGTATCTGGACCCATATTACACCCACTGTAAAACCTACTAGAGAGGCTGTGAAAAATATAAAAGTAATATCTTTTAGACCTTCGATTAAGGGGATTCCTGGGGTTTGTACTATTCTTAGCAGTGTCATGGTGGTTACAATGCTTATGCTGTCTGTTACTATTGATTCAAGCACTAGGAATAGTCTGCTTTTCCCAGCACCATTATCTTCTATATTGAAGCATTCTATTATGTTTAATACCGTTGATGTGCTGGTTCCCCCTATCATAGAACCTAATAGGAGACCTTCTGTAAATGTGAAAATGTCGGGGAAAACGAAAAAAGCTCCATATCCCAATACAATAGTAGTAAAAAGGAATGTAATGATACCGAGATAACCGCTCTTCGCCATGCTCTGTCTGAAGGTTTTTAGATCAACATTAAACCCTGCCTCAAACATTAGGAGGTTAAGCGCCATGAGTACCAGCATTGGAGCTAATGTTGACATCATTTCTCGGTCAATTATCTCAGTTATGGGACCTAGTATTGCTCCGAAGGTAATGAGCCAGAATATGTCCGGGGTATGAGTCCGGGTGTAGAGTATACCAGCTATGTATGCTAGGAATAGGGTTAAGCTGATGAGAATGACGATTATATTAGCGTCCAAAAATATACTCTCAGGTTTAATGGTTATCTAAGTAGGTTTTCCTTGTTATTGGTTTAAACCTATTGGAGATTTGATAATTTTTTAGCTAACTAAGACTAACTTTTCATAATTCTATCCTTGTACGATGAAAGAAAAATACCTGTTAAAGTGATGAAGCCACCTATAATCGTGTAAATACTGGGAGTCTCGCCAAGTAATAAATAGGCCAGGATACTGGCGCCAACAGGCTCCCCCAGCAGGCTAACACTAACCACCGAAGCTGAAAGATACCTGAGAGCCCAGTTATACAGGGTGTGGCCGAAAATCATTGGTATTAACGCGATTAGGAAAAAGAAACCAAAAGTTCTAATGGGATATCCGGTCAATTTTGTATCTGTCGCTAGACTCATTATAAGTAGGGTAGCTGCTGCTACGCTGTATACAGGGGTCACGTAGGTGACGAGGTCATGGCTTTTCCGGTAGACTCTTCCACCGAGTATATAGATGCCCAACATTACACCCCCTACTAGAGCTAGGAGGTCTCCGGTTAGGGTTGAACTTAATGAGCTTGCGTCACCTAAAGCGATAATGACTATACCCGTGAAACTTATGATTATGCCTATGAGAGCGCGTTTTGTAAGCCTGTCTCCGAGGAAGAAGTGGCTTATGATGGCTACGAAGATGGGATCAATGTGAACGAAGATAACACTGCTTGCTACGGTTGTGAAGCTCAGGCTGGTGATCCATGAGGCGAAGTGGAGGGCTAGCACTATTCCTACTCCGAATAATCTGAGTAGATGACTTGTACCATGTTTTCGGAGTCGTTCAGGTCCATGGTTTTTAATGAAAAAAGGGAATAGAATGAGTACGCTGATCACCATCCTGTATGATGCGATAGTTAGGGCGGGTGCATCAGTCCATCTTATGAGTATGCTGGCTGTACTAACTGCTACTATGCTTATCAGTAATGCGAGGTTTGGATGAAGCCTGGGTTTATCGCCCATACCCATGATCATATATTATAACTATAAAATAGATATCCGTTGTAGACTATTTTCAGCTTTCTATCAGTTGATCTTTTTTCATTACGAGGCTGTTTTTATTTATCTTCATCTACGTTTTCATAGGTGATTTTAGTAAAAAGAAATTGTTATTGGGATTTTTTTCTGTGAAATAAGCTTTTTCAAGGTTTATATATACCTTCATCTCAGGTAACTCTATCAGTCATTACTGATTTATACATATGTTTAATAATAGGCTACGTTTCCTATGCATCTAATACCTAGATCTTAGCCTATCTATCTTCTAAGTATTAATCACGAAATAGGAGTGAAAGTAATGGGTTATAGAGGAAAGCGCAGAAATAATCGTGGTCCACGAGAGATGCACAAGATTACCTGCAGCGACTGTGGAAACGAAGCCGAGGTTCCATTCAAACCAACGGAAGGCAGGCCAGTCTATTGTCAGGAATGCTACAAAAAGCACAGACCAGAACGTAGATACTAAAATATCCTGCGCACTTATAGGATCCCAAAAGGGATTTCCTGATAAAATTTATTAAAAAATATTTATGATACCTTTAAAAGCAGCCCCAATGTTTGTGGGGGTGTCACGTCGAACATATTCATGTTTGGAGAATTGACAAATCTACCGCATGCGTAGTTTAGTGATACGAGAAAAAACGTATGCAGGTACAAAGATTTAACGATTTACCACTTAGTAATGATGTCCTCAAAGGCATCAATGATCTAGGTTTCAAGGAACCATCACCAATTCAAGCACAGTCAATAATGCCATTACTAGATGGAAAAGATGTAATCGGGCAAGCACAGACTGGCACCGGGAAAACAGCTGCTTTTGCTATACCGATGATAGAATCCATCGATACAATGGATAAAAGAGCACAGGGGTTGGTCTTGGCGCCAACCCGGGAACTAGCTATTCAAATAGCAAAGCACATCTCCCAGTTGAGCAAATACACCGGGATCAAGGTATGCCCAATCTATGGTGGACAGAAAATAAGTCACCAAATAAAGAAGCTCAAGAAAGGGGTCCATATTGTTGTAGGTACTCCGGGAAGAATGCTCGACCACTTGAGAAGAGGAACGTTAAGGCTGGACTCTGTCAACATGGTAGTATTGGATGAAGCGGATAGGATGCTTGACATGGGCTTTATTCATGACATTAACAAGATATTGAAAAAAGTGCCAAAAAAGAAACAGACAGGATTATTCTCAGCAACTATGGATCGTAATCTATGGAAAATATGCAACAAGTATATGCAAAAACCAGAGAAGATCTTGGTGAGTAAAGATGAGATAACCCTTGAGCAGATTAAACAAAAATATATCCGGGTCGATAGACAGTCCAGATATCCTATACTTAGAGAGCTCTTAGCTGAACAAGATATCAAGAAGGCCATTATTTTCACAAGAACAAGAAGAGGTGCTCGTAGATTATCCAAGAAGCTAAAGCGGAATGGATATAAATCAAAATCTCTTCGCGGGGATTTATCTCAGTCTCGTAGAGATAAGGTTACTCAAGGGTTCAGAGAGGATCATTTTGACTTGTTGGTTGCAACAAATATCGCTGCTAGAGGGCTGGATATAGATGGTATTACTCATATTATTAATTATAACATGCCTCAGCAGACTGACGCCTATTTCCATCGGATAGGGAGAACTGCAAGGATGGAGAACGAGGGGACGGCAATCACCTTTGTAGCTTATGATGATAAGAAGGCGTTAAAGGATATAAGATCCAAGACAAACACCCGTATCACAGAGATGAGAACAGACATTGAAGTAAGTCCGGGGCCAGCTAAGAAATATGATGCAGTTTGTAGTAAATGCAATAAAAAATTCAAGCTACCCTTTAAACCAACTAAAGGAAGACCTGTTTACTGTAGATCCTGCTTCAAATCCAAAAGAAATAAACGTCATCGCCGGCGCTAAACCAGTATTTCAAATAGGACTATCAAGTATACTTCTTGATCGATTTGAACTCTAACCCAGTCGTATTAATTGAAACTCCCATGGGTAATATAAAGGTAAAAATCTATGAAGATAAAGCGCCTATTACTGCCTCTAATTTCCTACGCTATGTTGATGCAGGGCTCTACGATGATACATCTTTCTTCAGGACAGTCACCTTGGACAACCAGCCCAATGAT
>WJJC01000055.1 GCA_014729945.1 Candidatus Bathyarchaeota archaeon | reverse complement strand
ATAGAGCTTGATGCGTTCAGGTGAGACAAAGCTCTGATAACGTACTACCTCACCGGGTAAGATCTGAAAGTATCTAAGGAGATTCATCAAGCCATCAACGTGGAACTCTACTGATTCCTCACGAACCGGGAAAGGGGTACCCGCCTCAGGCATTATGGAAGGCACGCCATATAGTTTCTGGACTGAAATACTTAAACCGGGCTCGGCTGGGAACTGGTGTATGAAGCCTGTATTGTAGCACTGGGCCATCTCAATGGAGACGTTATTCAAGGCCAGGTCGCCGCTTTTTGCCGCTACCACGAATCCCAGTATATCCTCGTTGATGTCACCCCCATGGCAGTCAACGTAGGCATCCGATTCTTTGATCACCTCTGATAATGTATAAGCGAGGCGCTTAGTGAAGGAACCCTTTTTCTCTCCAGGGAAGAAATCATTCAGATTAAGGTCATCCACTGGGCTTGTGAACTGTGTTCGCTCCCTGAACTGGGGGATATTCGCTACTGGTATCGCGATGACTGATCCATTCATCACTGATGGGTCAAGTGCCTCTATGAATCGTGTTACCGCCTCGATGCTAGCGTACTCTGTACCATGAACACCTCCTGTTACCACAATGGTTTTGCCGGAGTTCAAACCGTTAATGACGACGATTCTTGGGTTATAGTCTGGTTTATGATCACCGGGTACAGTCAAGATTTCCTGTCTCTTCTCACCAGGGGCTACAATTAGTTCCCCCACCTGAATAATACTCATACAAGTACATGCCCTAACACCGGATAATAAGACACGTGGCTACTCTACCAGCTTATAGTCGTAGCCTTCAGCTTTCTCCACCAGCCCTTCAGCCACTAGCTCAAGGAGTTTTTTCCGCACCGTGACCCTGCTTCCTGTACCTCGTTCCCGCTGTACTTCACGGGTTAAGCTACTAATATTCTGAGGACCCCTGATAGCCAGTACATTCAATATGATTCTGCTAATTTCGTCACGTGGCTCCTCGCTCCGCTTAAGCCCGCGCTGGACACTCATCAATCGCTGCACCAGCTTCAATGGCTCACTGTAGAGACTAGCACCCATCCTGAAGCCGCCTATAATCTGTGAGGCCTCAGCGTATTCCTGGCTCTGGGTCATCAAGGCCTCCATATAGTCCAGTCTCTTCATCATGAGCTCCAGCTTATCATTAAGCTCCCGCAACTCGTCCTCGAGACTAGACATCAAAGAATTATATGCTTGACCTGTTTTTGAGTCTAACTGAGATAAGGATTAAACACGATGAAACCACCCCATATTTCATGATTGATCTCTCACCTATACTCGATAACGTCCCCCACTGGGACCGGTTCCTTACAGTAGATGAACAGAACGAGGAAACAAGGAAGCTAGCCGAAGAATATGAGTCCGTCGAGTTACTTGAACTCGGCCTATCCACGATGGGAGAACAGATACTCTGCCTTAAAATAGGAGAAGGCAGATTTAATGCATTCATACACGGATTCCCCAACAGCGAGGAACCCTACGGAGGAAATCACCTCACATATCTCAGCAGAGCACTAGCCGAGAACCCCCAAGTCACAGAGCAACTGGACTACACATGGTACCTGATTAAATGCAGCGACCCCGACGCAGCCAGACGAAACGAGGAATTCCAGAAAGGACCACTAGACCCATTAAACTTTAGCCTTAACTACTACCGTACACCCCACAGCATCACACCAGACGGGTGCTTCCCCTTCCGCTACGGGCCTCTAGACCTCAACAACCCAACAGCCGAGACAAGGGCCATGATGAAACTCATCAATAACGTCAAGATGAGTTTTCTCAGCAGCCTCCACATGATGAAATGGGGTGGAATCACCTATATGGTACCCCACCGGTGCCCAGAGCTATACGCAGACCTGCAAAATAGTGCCAAACGCTTCAACATATTCCTACGGAAACGCCCCGGAACCATGCTGGCACCCGGGATAATGCACGCCCAGTACCTCCAGCCAGCTAGAAACTGGGTACGCCACTACGCAGAAGGCAACAAGAACATCGAACCCATACAGGGCTGTGATATCTACGAATACGTACAGGTCTGGAATCCTGACAGTTTCATCATCATCCCAGAGTGCTGCCTATGGTATGATCCAAGAATGCTCGACGACAGAGAAAGCGATACCACACTGGGAGAGGCCCTGAGATACGGGAACGATAAGATAAACGAGGCGAACAACTTTCTCCTAGATCTATGGAAAGAGGGAGAACCCATCCTAGAGACCGAGACAGCCTGGAAGAAGATGACGTGGGAGAACATTGAGCCCCTCATAGAGAAATACACCAACGTGAGCAATCCGCCATTCAAGTTCAACCCCAAGGTCCACGCGAGAAAAGCCACAGTGGCCGAGAAGATCGGTATCGAGGGACATGATGACCTCTACAGAATGTTCAATCTTGGTGGCATGTACAAGATGTTCGACGAGGAAGCAAAAGCCTCCGGAAATGAGAAAGCTGAGGAGCTAAAACAGAGAGCCTACGATAAACTGGTCAATTACGACAAGTTTCTGCACGAGAACTATGAGATAGTTAATACACCCATCCATAACCTAGTTGGTATGAGCATTGGGGCATTGCTTCATGCCAGTCAGTACACCAAGAGCCTCGTCAGAAACCCCTAATGCCTTCATAACCAGTCATTTCTCTTTTCAAATCCGTTGGACAGAAATACCTGAAAAACAATTTACATATGATAACATTGAATAAAGCACTACTAGAGAAACTCAGCAACGCCTTCGGTCCACCAGGAGCAGAGGCTGAGCCAAGGAACATATTAATCGAGGAGCTCCAAGATTACGCCGATGATGTCCGTACTGATAAACTGGGCAACGTCTTTTTCACACATAAGGGAGATGAGGATGCACCGGTCATCATGCTGGCAGCCCACACAGACGAGGTGGCCATGCTCATCACTGACATCGATAAGGATGGTTTCCTGAGGTTCCACTCATGGGGAATCGTTGATAACGTATTACCTGGACAACGCATACAACTCAAGGGAAAGAAAGGAACCCTATACGGAATACTGGGCACCAAGCCACCGCATGTGCTCAGCGACGAGGAGAAAAAGAAAGCCATACCAGCGGATGAACTATTCATAGACATCGGTGCATCCAACAAGGAGATGGCTGAAAACAAGGGAGCCTACATTGGGATGACCGGGGTATTCGATGTACAGTTCAAATACCTTGGAGACGGCTTCCTCTGGGGTAAAGCATTCGATGACCGCGTCGGCTGCTACGTGATGACAGAGGTCTTCAAATGGGTTAAAGACAAACCCTACAACGTCATCGCCGTGGGCACAGTACAGGAAGAAGTAGGATTGAGAGGTAGCAAGACCGCTGCCTGGCAAGTAGACCCAGACTACGGTTTAGCACTGGAGAATACTTTTGCCATGGATATGCCCGGGGTGCCAAGCCACAAGCAGAGCGCGGGGCTACACAAGGGACCTGTGATAACCATAGCGGATCGAAGCGTAATAGCTCACCCAAAGGTACTTGGCAGTATAATAGAGGCAGCGGAAGCCGAGAATATCCCCTACCAGTTCAAGAAGATACCAAGTGGAGGCACCGACGCTGGAAGCATCCACCTGACGAAAGCAGGGATCCCAAGTGGCACTATTGCTAACCCCTGCCGCTACATACACGGTCCCTGCGGGATAACAACAGAGGAGGATATAGAAAACACTGTGGCGCTTGTGAAGGCATTCATCAAACGCATCAGTGTTTAGCGTTCCAGTATGAACTCTCGTGTGGGCGCTGTAGGTTTTCCTACATGTTTTTTCAACATATCCTCACCTACTTTTTCACCGATCTCCATGGGGTGTAGATCACCAAGAACCCTGATGGCGTTTTCCAGTTTTCCCTCTTTCTCAGCGTATACCCGGTATAATGGTTTACCTTCCTCCACTTTGTCACCTGTCTTAGCGTAGAGCTTCAAACCAGCACCCATATCGTTTGGGGTACCTGCGGCTCGCGCTATCTTTACTAGATCCCTGTTATTGAACCATAACACCATGCCGTCTCGTGGAGCTGGAACATCATACGTAAACTCGCCGGGAACTAAGTCTTCTGGTTTCACAGAGGGATCTCCCCCCTGAGCCTCGATGATCTCCCTCATCTTCTCCATGGCTTTACCGCTCTCAAGAAGATCCATGGCCATACGTTTTCCATCGTCAAGCCCCACCATCTCAAACAATATACCGGCTAGATTAGTTGCCTTATCCACCAACTCATGAGAAAAATTACCGTTTAAAGTCTCTATGGCTTCACGTGCCTCCAATATGGGGCCAATGTTGTACCCTATAGGTTGACTACCCTCAGTGATTGCACACTCGATATCCATATCAAACCGACTGCCCAACTCAATGAAGTCACTGGCTAGCTGCTCCGCCTCATCAACGGTCTTAATCTTCGCAGTGACCCCCACAGGGATATCTATCACCACATGAGTGCTTCCCATCGCCTTCTTCTTACTCATAATACTGGGCAAGAGTAAGGGGTCTATGCTCAGAGGATACTCTACCCTGATGAAAAGGTCGTCCGCGGGTGCCAAGTCAATGCTCCCACCCCACACGATACAGGCACCAACATCGTTCACTATCTCCTTAATCCTTTCAAAAGAGATGTCAACAGGCGCCAAAGCCTCCATACGGTCAGCGGTACCAGCTGGACTGGTGATAGCCCTGCTGCTACTCTTGGGGATACTATAACCCGCAGCCGCCACGATGGGGACTACTAGCAGAGTCGTTTTATCGCCGGGTACGCCGCCAATACTGTGCTTATCCAGTATTGGACTCCGGTTGAAGTCGATCTGTTTACCACTCCAGATCATTGAGCGGCTTAAAGCCTCCACTTCCTCCATACTCACCCCATGAACATGCAACGAGGTTACAAACGCCGCCAACTCTATATCACTCAGATGACGCTCCACCACATCCCCCACTATGCGCTGGATCTTCCAAGGAGTAAGCCTCTGACCGTTAATCTTCTCCCTGACATAATCAAGGCTCTCAGGGCGCCTAGCCGGTTCCACGTACACCTTGGCGCCTTCAGGTACACCAAGACGATTCTTAACCTCACCGTAGACACCTAGTATCCCTGGATAATCCTCCATACTGATGTTGAGAATGCAGATAGCGTGCTTATCACCATATTTAACATAGAGTCTGTCGCTGCTGATAACCCCGAGATCCGCTGCATCCTTCTTGTTCATAACTACGATTAAGGGTCCACCTGCTTCGATACTGAGTATGTCGGTTTTTAGTTGCATTTCCCTTGTACACCTAGAATAAATAGAATATGTTGGGTAAAGGTAAAAATATAGTGGAAGAAATATGGGATACAGTTGATTATATGAGATACATTGACTTCGTAGACCAGAAATACAGACCCAAAGACAGCGACCTCATATGCATGTTCCACGTCGAGTCCCGAGACCAGTCTCTGGACGTTATAGCGGGAGGGGTTGCAGCAGAAAGCAGCGTTGGAACATGGACAGAACTCACCACAGAAGAACCTTACATTAAAGATAAGGCAGCCAAGGTTTACGAGATTAATGGTAACGAGATCAAGATCGCGTATCCCGTGGATCTCTTCGAACCAAGTAATATGCCCAACATACTTAGCAGCATCGCCGGCAACGTATTCGGTCTCGAAGACATAGAGAACCTGAGACTTAACGATATCCACTTCCCCGAGGAACTGGCTAAGAGCTTCAAAGGCCCCAAATATGGTTTAGAGGGAGTGAAAAAGCTAACAGGCGTCACAAATAGACCACTGGTTGGAACCATCATCAAACCAAAGCTAGGATTAACCACAAGAGACCACGCAAATGTAGCCTACGAGGCGTGGGTAGGAGGCTGTGACGTGGTGAAAGATGATGAGAACCTGAGCAGCCAGAGTTTTAACCCATTTGAGGATCGGGTGATAGAGACACTGGAGAAAAGAGATAGGGCTGAGTCGGAGACCGGGGAGAAGAAGGTCTACCTCATTAACATCACGGCATCCATGGAGGAGATGAAGAGAAGGGCGCAGTTCATCGAGGATCACGCTGGACGATACATGATGATAGACATAATCACTACGGGTTGGAGCAGCCTCCAAGCCATGCGAGACCTCGACTATAACCTGATAATTCACGCCCATAGAGCTGGACACGCCGCCTTTACCAGAAGCACGAGACATGGCATCAACATGGTGGTGTTAGCTAAGGTAGCCAGGTTATTGGGGGTTGATCAGCTTCACGTAGGCACAGCAGTGGGCAAGATGTCTGAGACCAGAAAAGAGGTAATGAAGAATAGGGACGCATGTATGAGCCCGATGTATGGCTTGAAGAAAGTATTACCCATAGCTTCAGGTGGGCTTCACCCTGGATCGGTACCCAAACTTGTTGATATCTTTGGAACCGATACAGTGATACAGGCGGGAGGAGGCATCCACGGTCACCCTGAAGGAACCCGGGTGGGCGCAACAGCCATGCGGCAAGCAGTAGACGCAGCCATAAAAGAGATAGCACTAATGGAGTACGCCACTGATCACCCAGAGCTGAAAAAAGCCTTAGAGAAGTGGGAAATCCTATAGCATCCAGGGATAGTGCCTGTGAATAGCCTCAAGGATACTGTGGGGACTTATAATCCCCTCCTCGGTTATCAACCCGTGGACATAATCACGACGGGTCACATCAAAAGCCGGGTTAAGTATCCTTAAACCATTGGGAGGATTATCCCATATCTCATCTGTGTGCCGCTCCTCGATAGCCTCATAGCTACCGTGAATTGTTACTGGATCAAATTTCAGCAAAGTACTAACCACATAGAATGGTACCCGGGCCTCGTTAGCGGCTAAAGCCACCTGACTTGTTCCTATCTTGTTTATCACGTTTCCCTCACTGGTTATGGCGTCACTGCCAACCAAGACGAAGTCAATCTC
This sequence comes from Candidatus Bathyarchaeota archaeon, assembly GCA_014729945.1. The sequence goes on along the minus strand of WJJC01000055.1, from coordinate 16,008 downwards.
CTTCATATAGTGACGAGCAGCCGAGTCAACGATCATAGTAGTATCTATCCCTGCTTCCACCAGTTCATGGGCCGTGATTCTGCCCTGATATTTTGGCCTAGTCTCAGTCTGTATTACCTTGTAGTCCTTTCCCTGCTCTTTGGCTCTTAGAAGGGTGCCTGTTACTCCGCTGCTGTGACAATGAGTTAGTACGGTGTCACCATCTTCGATACGTCGGGCGCCCACCTCTATCATCTGGTTTTTTCCCTCATTGAACATAGTAAGTATATGCACTTCAGCCTCTTGGACTATTTCACGGAGCTCCTCTGGGGTGTTCCAGTTTGATTCGTGGATTATCCTGTTCATGTATTTGAGGCCATTTCTCATCATGGGCTCTGTTGCTCTGGAATCTACCAGGGTGTTTATTGATTCTTCGAGTAGGTCGAAGGCATCCTCCGGTTGAGTCCATTCAAGGTTTCTCAGTTCTTTCCCCAAGGCTTTTACGGCTTGGACCGCGATGCTGGTTGCTCCCTGTATTTTAAGGGATTTTATTCGATCCGCAGTGTATTCAACAGTCATGAAAAGTCTATATTCTGGTTGTTGGCTATTGTTTTAAAGGGTTAGTCTTTTTTCTGGTTTTAGGTTGTTTTTGGTAATAAATGCGTAACCTTTATAAGGAGTTAGTGAAGACTCGTAGTTGAAATATGGGTAAAATACCCATAGGTAATTTTGGAGAAAGAGTAATGAATAACACATACAGAGAGCCCCAAAAGGACGCTACGTCCAAATGCTCCAACTGTGGAGGAACCAAAATAATCAGCGACGTAGATAGCGGAGAAAACATCTGCGCAACCTGTGGAATAGTAATCACAGAAACAATCATAGACACAGGGCCAGAGTACCGGGTTTTTAACCTCCAGGAAGCTAACGACAGACGCCGAACAGGAACCGGGTACAGTATGAGCATATACGATAAAGGACTCAGCACCGTAATCAAAGGCGATAAAGACGCCTCAGGGCGAAGGCTGGACTATGAGACCCAGAGAAGAATGCGGAGACTCCAGCGCCAAGACAACAGGAGTAAGGTAAACGAGACCCACGCGAGAAACCTTAGCATCGCCATGGCAGAGCTAGATAGAATGACATCCGAGCTACATCTACCTCAAAACGTCAAGGAGAACGCAGCACTCATCTACAGACGTTCACTAAAGAAAGACCTCATACGAGGCAGAAGTATTGACGCCTTCGTAGCAGCCAGCATATACGCCGCCTGCAGAATACTCAAAGTACCCCGCCCATTGAAAGAGGTCTCGAAAACAAGTAAGAGACTCCATAGCGAGGTAGCAATGACATACCGACTCATGCACAGAGAGTTGAACCTGAAGCCCCCCGTAGACCGACCTTACAAGTTCATTCCGAGTATAGCAGCCAAACTAGAAGTACCACAGCCAACAGAGATACTGGCCATAAATATACTGCGAAAAGCAGACGAGATCAAAGCCTTGACAGGCAAGGATCCCCGCGGCCTCGCAGCAGCAGCCCTTTACATGGCAGGTAAGGAGACAAATGAGAAACGGGTTCAGAGAGTCATCGCCGAGGCGGCTGGTACAACAGAGGTAACGCTGCGGAACAGGTACCGTGGATTAAAAGAGGCACTGGATGAGATGGAGATAACTCCAGAGGACCTAGCACTTCAGACTGTCTAATAATATTACATACTTTTTTAACATCAACCAGTAAAACTGGGTTTATGCAATCCCTTGAGCAGAAACAGTTCTCATTATTCATGTTGATGCTTGTGCAACTATCAACCAGTTTCAGCATGGGCGTAATCGCTCCGATTCTGGGATTATTTGTTAGAAGTCAGGGATTAAGCATGTACCAGATAGGGTTCATAGGCACAGCATCCATGCTAGGCTGGTTTATCTGGGAGCCCATCATGGGAATATTCGCTGATAGGTTCAATAAACGTTTGATGCTGGCTGGTGCCATGTTTCTCACCACAATACTTTACGGATTATATCCACATGCCAAGGGATTCCTCGCTTTCGCAGTACTGGAGTTCACAAAGACCAGTATAATGTCAGCGTATAGCATACCAGTCAAAGCACTGGCAGCTGAACTGCTTCCGGTGAAGGACAGGGGTAGAGCCTATGGTAGGTATATGACTGTTATCAGCCTCGGTGGCATGATTAGCCCATTTGTTGGAGGCTTCGTCTCGGAGTTTTCTGGTTTTACATACCCTTTCTATATCGCAGCTGGGTCAGGGTTACTAGGTATACTTGCGGTTTTCTCTATAAAATATAATGAACCAGAGCTTTTAGCAGAATCAGGGACAAGAGAAAGTATCAGGGACTTGTTAACCGGACCAGTGTTAGCGATATTCTCTGTTAGGGGATTATTCTTCTTCAACGCTGGTTTCACAGGCAGCTTTTTATCCATTTTTCTCAATGAAGCACCCAAGTTTATGGCTACAGAATCCCAGATCGGTACATTCTACACTATACTGAGACTGGCGGGAATAGCATCCAGATCGCTGATTGGGGATATCTGTGACAGAATAGGAAACAAAAGAATTATCACCGGTAGCCTCGCTGGTATGGCGGTTAGTTATCTTGGCTTACTATATCTATCTGGCTTGATTCCCATGTATTTAATTGGCGCACTCCATGGATTGTGCCAAGCATCAGCGGATACCAGCATGATGCTCCAACTAATATCCGTAATGCCTGAGAAGAGATCAGGGCTAACAATGGGACTATACTCTGAGTCAGAGAACATTGGAGGTATAATATCCACACCCACAGTTGGTTACCTCTACCAGAACCTGGGTGCAAACCCAGCAATATGGCTAGTAACAACGGTAATGCTGCTAAACGCAGGATACAGCTATCTGGTTATAGGCAGAAAACTGGGTTCCAGAGAATTAGAGTAAAGTGTATATGTTGTTTGATGCCTCGTAAGCTACCTGTCCCTGGGCTACGAGGTGGACTAACGCGCGTTTTATCTGCATCTTTGTAAGAGTCACGTGGAACTCTAATTCAGATATTCTTGCTTTTCCTTCTTCCAGCATTAATGCGAATGTTACTTTGTCGAGGTTTGTGATTTTTCTTAAATGTTCCATTGTACTCTCAGCGAAGTGAGTTTGTATCAGTCTTATAATCCTATCGATTAGAGTCGAACTAGGTTACGTCAAGTGACGTATATCAACCTGATAATTATAAAAATACATCAGATACTAAAACAGTAATATGAAGGAATACGAAGACAAACTAAGAGAATACATAAAGGAACAGGATATAGAAGCGGAAATATTAACATTTGATCAATCAACCCACAGCGTAGCAGAGGCAGCGGAAGCAGTAGGCGCTGACCCCGATGAATTCGTGAAATCAATATGCATGATAGGCCCCGATGATGAACTCATCGTCGCCATCGTTAAAGGAGAGGATAGGGCCAGCAGGAGTAGAGTCGCAAAGGCATTAAACATCAAACTCCCCAGAATAGCAAAACCCAGCGAGATGCTGGAGAAATCGGGTTACCCTGTAGGTGGGACACCAGCTTTCGGATATGACGCCGTATTCTTGATGGACCCCAAGGTAATGGAGAAAAAACAGGTATACAGTGGAGGAGGCTCTGATCAGGCTCTAACACTCATGTCTCCCCAGGAAATGCAGAGAGCTAATAACGCCAAGATAGCCAGTATCCGTAGTTGAGAGCCAATATTAAATTCCCCTAGTTCTTCCTATTATTATGTCAAATGTTACAACCCCAGAGGAGTTCTTCGATCACCAACTAGGCGAAGACAGGAAGATAGCCCGATGGGATAAGATAGTTGAATACTTCAACAAGCTTCAAGAAGAGTCACCCCGAATCAAGGTGGTTAACATGGGTCCATCAACGGAGGGACACCCATTTCTCGCAGTCTTCATCAGCAGCGAGGAGAACCTCAAAAACATGGACCGTCTCCAAGAGGTTAACAAAGAGATAGCTAATCCCGGTGACAAAGAGGAGGAGGAAATACAGGAACTGGTGGAGGAGGGTAAAGCCGTTGCCATACAGTCTATGAGTCTGCATGCTACAGAGATTGGGGGCACACAGATGGCACCCGAACTGGCCTATGACCTAATAACGAGGGGCGATGAGGAGGCTGAACGAATCAGGGATAACGTCATCAGCATCATGGTACCATGTTTCAACCCTGATGGCCAGATCATGGTAACCGACTGGTATGATGAGTGGCTGGACACGGATTATGAGGGTTCAAGCACACCGTATCTCTACCATAAATACACTGGACACGACAACAATAGAGACGCCTTCATGCTCAACATCGTGGAGAGCCAGTATATGGCCGAATTAATGTTCGAATCCTGGCCACCACAAGCATACCAGGACCACCACCATATGGGTTCATACGGAGCAAGACTTTACGTCAGCCCCTACAGTGACCCCATACACCCCCATGGAGACCCATTAGTCTGGCGTGAACTCCAGTGGCATGGAAGTCATATGGCGTATAAGCTAGAGGAAAATGATAAACGGGGAATAGTGAACGCTGCCATATTCAGCGGATGGGCTCATCTGGGATTCCACTGGATAGGCATCTATCATAATATCCCCAGTATGCTGACAGAGTCGGCCAGCGCCAAACTAGCAACACAACTCTATATTCACCCTGAGCAGCTTAAAGCAGAAACCAAGGAGAGAAGCCTAGTGGGCACCCGGATGATGCCCCACTACAAGCCCACCACCAACTTCCCCAACCCATGGCCCGGTGGATGGTGGACTCTAAGAGACATCGTGGAGCAGCAAAAGATTGCAGCATGGGCGCTCCTAGATAATATGGCGCGTAACAAAGAGACAGTGCTATGGAACCAAGCCAAGAAGGCGATAAGACAGACTGAGAGAGGCGCCATAGGCAGCCCACAAGTAATAGTTGTACCAGCTGACCAGCATGATACGCGAACCATGGAGCTCATGATAGAGAAACTCCTAGCCCAAGGATTGGAAATATACAGGGCTACAGAGCCCTTCACAGCTGACGGCTACCTGCATGCTTCAGGAAGCTATCTAATACCCTTAGCTCAACCCAAGATGGGGTTAATCAAGACACTCTTACTCAGGACACGTTTCCCCGATGACAGCTTCACAAGAATGGGTGACGGAACACCAAACAGACCCTACGATACAGCAACTGACACCCTGGCAGAGTTCATGGGCGTATCAGTTCAACCAGCGGATTACCTCAACGAGTTCCAAGTGGAGAGAGTAACCAAAGAAATCCACCCAGTGGGCGTCGTGGATGAAGAGAGTAAAGTAGGTTACCTCCTTGATACACGGGAAAACCACGCCTTCAAAGCAGTAAACATACTTTTAGAGAAAGAGATACCAGTTAAACGCATAACTGAACCCATCATTGCTGGAGACTACCAGCTCCCAGCCGGATGCTTCATCATAGAACCTGGATACAAAGAAACACTTGCCTCCATAGCCCAAGAAATAGGTGTAAACTTCCACGCCTTAGCCGAGTTAAATGCTGAGATGAATCCAGTAAAACGACTGAAGATCGGAATGTATGACCGTTACTGGGGTGGAAACATAGACACCGGCTGGACACGACTATGCCTAGAACAATACGGTTTCGAATATGATCTACTATACGACAGCGAAATAATCGAAGGAGATCTAAGCGAATATGATGTCATCATATTAACACATGATACACCGGAGATGATCACGGGCGGTGAAAACCTCAAGAAATGGTGGAAAGAAAACAGACCTAATTGGCCTCTACCCAACTATCCACCAGAGTACCAATCAGAACTGGGAGAAGAGGGCAAAGAAAAACTAGTCGAATGGACTAGAAAAGGTGGAACCCTACTCAGTCTAGGTGGGTCTACTGAGTACGCCATAGATGCACTGGATCTACCTATCACCAATGTGGTAAAGGGGTTAGATCCCAAGGAATTCCACTGCCCAGGCAGCACCCTACGCATATACATAGAAAACCTGCATCCAGCAGCATATGGAATGCCTGAGGAAGCCTTAGCACTCTTTTGGCACAGCCCAGTATTCAAGATAAACCCGGGACCAGATAACCACCTCTACGAAGTCATCGCATATTACCCGGAGGAAGAGATACTGGAATCCGGCTGGCTCATCGGGGAGGAAAAGATAGCTGATAAGATAGCTGCCATAAACGCCCACGTAGAAGAAGGAAAAGCAGTCTTGATGGGACCGAGGATACAGCACCGTTGCCAGACCCATGGAACATTCAAGCTACTATTCAACACCCTGCTGGGTTAATCGCCCTCATTTTATATCTCATTAACCCCCTGTTTTTATTGGTTTAACTTGTTACGCACCGAGATAGATGAAATAATGAAACAGGGGTTACCTTATATTATCAATACATTATTCGACGCCGTTTTCACCATCCTGGGTATCGTAGTTGGAAGCGCATTCGGCTCGGTGATTGATACACGCGCTATAATAGGAACCATGGTCACCGCCAGCATATCCTTGGGGGTATCTAGCGGCTTCAGTATATATGAGGGTGAATCATTACAGGAGGATAAACGTATAGATGAGATTGAGGAGGCGCTTCTCTCCGACTTGGAGGACACCGTTATAGAGGAGAAGTCACGGCACACCACATTATTCTCGGCCATACTGGTCTTCTTCACACCATTGATCGTCTGTCTCTTCACATTGATACCCTTCGCCATGGTCTACCTTGGAGTAATAAGCGTCCAGAAAAGTCTTCTCTACGCAGTAGGAACAGACTTGGCGTTGATTTTCTTATCAGGGTATGTTTTCGGGGGAGAGAAAAGATTACGTAAAGGGATCAGGATGACGGTTCTGGGTGGTCTGATATTCCTAGTTGGTTTCCTACTCAACAGAATGGTATAACATAGAAGATACTAGGATGAGAAATATTCGTAGACCACTTGGCTTACCCTGGCGATCACCTCTTCCGCAGCGTAAATATCCTCAGCCTCCATGGTGAAACAGGTTAAACAATATTTCTCACCAGACTCTTTCATGGTAACGATACCAACATCATTTCTGATACCCGGTAAACTACCGGTCTTCCGTTGGAGTAACAACTTCTTCTGCGGCAAGTATTTAGGTATCCTATAGCTGCCAGTCTGACATTTTGCCATTATATCCAGTATTTTCTCGCAGCTTTCCTTACTGGCCGCTTCCTCATTATTGATTAGCTCTAGTAAATGATTCATCTCGTTTGGAGTGGATACATCGTTATTCTCGACGCCTAGACTCCAAGATCCACTGTATTCTCCATTCTCAGCTGCCTCACGGAATACATCTATGGTCATCTCCTCCGGCTCTAAATCATTCAATCCAACTAGGTCGAAGAGGATGTCTCTACAATACTTGATTACTCGCGTCTTCTCTAAGCCAAACTCCTTCATAACCGCGTTTATCTTATCAAACCCAACTCGCTTAACAACCAGATCGGTGGCGGTATTATCGCTGACAATCATCATCAGATTAAGGAGATCACGGTAAGAGACAGGCATACCCTCGCTGAGCTCTTTGAGGACACCTGAACCCGGCACCTTATCGCGTACACTCAATAATACCTGTTCATCCAAATCGATCTCCCCCCTATCAATATGTCTGAAGAACTCTACTATTACCGGCACTTTGAAGACGCTTGCGGTTGGGAAAACCTTGTCTCCATTCAGGCAAGCGGACTCACCTGTACATAGGTGCTTCACCGAGACACCCAGTATACCATTGAAGTCTTCTGCTTCTTTCTGGATCTGCTCTAATAGACTCATATATTGATTTACAGGTTTGCAGCCTATAACCCTTCTATATTAGCATGCGTATTATCTAGTTGATGGAATATGAGTGAAGAATCAGTCTATGAAGCTGAAGTAGTCAGCATTAAGAAGAACTGCAGCGCAGGACACAAGGTTGGAGACAAATTCACTATAAATACCCACAAGACAGATGATATCTGCGGCTACTGCTATCATGACATGTTCCCTACATTGATGAACATGTGTTACGGTGGACAGATACCGTGGATGAACAACGATGAATGGACCTACGAGTGCCCAGACCGGTACAATCTCGTGACATTCAAAGTAGTGAAAAAGAAGTAAAACTAGCGAAGCCTATCAGCTATTCTTCTCCCAGTGGGGGTAGTAGCTAATCCACCCTCACCGGTCTCCTTGAGACTCTCAGGTAACGCCTCACCCACCTCTTGCATAGCCTCGATAACTTCATCCACAGGGATAATGCTCTTTATACCAGCTCGAGCCTGTTCAGCAGCCAAAATACCTTGCATCAGTGACCCAGCGTTTCTCTGAATACAAGGTATCTCAACTAGTCCAGCCACAGGGTCACATACGAGTCCCATCTGGTTGATTAATGCTATGGCGACAGCGTGTCCAACCATTTCCGGGTTTCCTCCGGATAGCTCCACTAAAGCGCCAGCAGCCATAGCTGATGCAACACCACACTCTGCTTGGCACCCCCCCTCAGCGCCGGATATGGATGCGTTTATGGAACAGACGATACCTATACCGGCAGCAGTGAATAGACCAGATATAATTTCTTCATCTCTATAACCATGTTTCCCCTGTGCGAAAGCTAAGGCAGCGGGAACTATTCCACAGCTACCAGCCGTTGGACAGGCAACGATTTTCCCCATACAAGCGTTTACCTCCGTTACCCCGAGAGCCATGGCTACCGCCTTAGATAATTCACGGCTAAGATAAACGGGTTTAGACTCGTGGAGTCTTTTCGCGTCTCCACCTGTTAACCCGCTGACGGACCTGTTTTCATTGGATAATCCACTCTGGATGGCTTGACTCATAACCGTCCAACTGGTCTTCATCTTCTCCCACACTTCTTCAAGAGTTAGATCTTCCTGTTCCGCCTCCACTTCCTGGACTATTTCTCCTATTCGCTTATCATATTTCTCAGCTAGTTCTATGAGCCCTTTTAAAGTTGAATAATTCATTTCTGCTCCTCCTAGTATATGGGCGGTATAACCCGTACAGTGTCAGCGATTTTCTCCAGTTTCTCTATCGCCTCAGGAGATAATGAGTGATCCATCTCCACAGCCATAATGGCTTGACCTCCTCGTCTCGCTCTGGTGACCTTCATAGATGATATATTAGCATCGTACTCGGCTATGATGGTGGTTGCCTTCGCGACTATCCCCGGCTTGTCCCTATGTATAGTGATTAGCGTATCGTACTCGCCACTCAACTCAATCTCCAGACCATTAATCTCCACAACGCTGATGGTTCCTCCACCCAGCGATGAAGCTGTGACAACGAGGCTATTCCTATGCTCATCCTCCGCCTCTAGACGGGCTGTATTAGGATGATAATCATCACCCAAGTCGACATTATGAAACTCTATCTCCATACCCTCCTCTTCAGCAATCTTAAGCGCACCCCTTATCCGCTCATCAGCTGGATCAAACCCCAGTAAACCAGCAGCTATCGCCTTATCTGTCCCATGACCTTTACCAGTGGACGCGAAAGAGCCATGGAGACCCACCATCACCTTCTTCACAGGTTTCTTTAGAAGAGCGCTTGTTATCTGCCCCATTCTTACAGCTGCAGCTGTATGACTGCTACTGGGTCCAATCATGATTGGCCCTATGACCTCAAAGACACTATCTGCTTTCCCCAACTCTATCAAAGAAGTCAGATGTAGTATGATTCTTAAATTATCTGAATAAAGATACTACAATCAACTGTACCGTTTCAAAAACATTTATAACCCGTCTAGTCTTCCAGCAATAAAATAAAGAGGACGACATTAGTGGAGCAGAAAAATAAAGGAATGTTCTGGTTTATCCAGGGAAACGTCAAGGTACTCATGATATGCAGGGTTCTCTGGAGCTGGAGCACAAGCATAATCTATCCCTTTTTCAGTCTATACATATTAGCACTAGGAGGAAGCAGCAAAGAAATTGGATTGATCAACAGTCTAGGAATCCTAGCGGGTATGGTTCTCTACCCAGTTGGAGGATACATTGCTGATAAAACCGGGCGTGTTAAACTCATAGGATACAGCACATTTCTCTACGCATTCGCTCACATTTTCTTCATAATCGCCCCCAGTTGGCAATGGATAGCGGTAGGCCAATTTTTCAGTCAACTATTACTCTTCTATATGCCCGCCATGAATGCGCTTCAAGCGGATAGCTTACCTCCAGGTGTGAGGGGAAAAGGCTTTGCAGTTATGATGGCGGTACCTGGTGCAATCAGAGTAATTGCGCCTATAATGGGAGGGTATATCATAGAATGGTATCAAAAGACCAGCCCCGTTAGCGATGCACAGGCCCTCGTAACCGCTGTAAGGGTCGCGTGGTCAGTAGCTTTCTTAACGGGGTTACTCGTAGCCTGGCTAAGGCTAAGGTATCTGAAGGAAACCATCACCGAGGAGGAGGGTACTGGAGCAAAATTTAGCTTCATGGAGATCCCACGCGCCATTATACCAGCGTACAGAAGCATACTTGACAGCATAAAATGGATGAGCAGAAGCCTTAAGATAATTGTAATCATTGAGATGTTCACCAGTTTCTTCGTTGCCATGAGCGCTCCCTTCTACGTGGTTTATGCAACAGAGATAATACATTTAACAGAGGCACAGTGGGGTACAATCATGTTTGTAAGCGGCTTACTAGGCATAATACTGGCTTTCCCACTTGGAAGCGCGGTAGACAAACTGGGATCAAAAAGAATGATACTTATCGGTATGCTCTTAGCACCAATAATAGTATGGAGTTACCAGTACGCGGGTGGATTCCTGGGAGTAGTATTAATTCTATGCGGCTTAAGTCTGGCTAACACCATGATGATGCCGGCTTTCAGCACCATCATCGCTAATATCATCCCCCGTGCGAGACGTGGAAGGCTATATAGTCTAATAGGGGAACGTGGAGTAATGATTAGCTTCGGTAACTTCTGGGGAGGAGGCTTCCTTCTCTTCCCACCAGCAGCCATCGGAGCTTATGTTGGGGGCTGGGTCTATGACTTGAACCCTAACTACCCGTGGATAATAACCTCAATAGCCCTTGTAGTGAGCTTTATCATGATCCTATTATTCGTAAAGGAACCGGAAGAAGCTCAGCACTAGTAGCTGAGGAAAAATTTTTCATCATTATGTACCTTACACATTGTTTAAGAGAAGAGTGCAATGAGTGAGGTAGAAGAAAAGGGAATGTTCTGGTTTATCCAGGGAAACGTCAAGGTTCTCATGATATGCAGGGTTCTCTGGAGTTGGAGCACAAGCATAGTCTATCCTTACTTCAGCTTCTACGTCATAGCCTTGGGAGGAGGAAGTAAAGAGATCGGGTTAATCAGCAGCCTCGGTATCTTGGCTGGAATGTTCCTATATCCTGTTGGGGGATTCCTCGCGGATAAAGCAGGCAGAGTAAAGCTCATAGGGTATAGTACTGTTTTCTATGCCTTCGCTCACATTTTCTTCGTTATAGCTCCAAGCTGGCAATGGTTGGCTGTAGGACAGTTCCTTAGCCAGTTCCTATTATTCTATGTCCCAGCGATGAATGCTCTCAGCAGTGACAGCCTTCCACCGGATGTACGAGGAAAAGGTTTCGCGATAATGATGGCGGTACCTGGTGCCATAAGGATCCTCAGCCCATATATGGGGGGTTTACTCATCGAATACTTCCAAAATACCATGGCGGTTAGTGAGGATATTGCATTAATACGAGCCGTAAAACTTGCCTGGAGTATCGCTTTCCTCACAGGGTTGCTTGTTGCTTATCTAAGATTAAGATACCTTGACGAGACTATTTCTGCTGATGAATCCGAGAGATATAGCTTAAAGGATGCCTTCAATGTGTTCAAGGAGGCATATAAGAGCATCTGGGAGAGCATAAAATGGATGGACAAGAGTCTACGGACAATTGTTGTCATTGAAGTTATTGCCGCATTCTTTGTAGCATTGAGCGCACCATTCTGGTCTGTTTATGCTCGTGAGATTGTTGGCATAACATACTCGGACTGGGGAGACATCAACCTCATCAGTGGTGTAGTGGCATTGATCTTCGCGTTACCCATGGGACAAATAGTAGACATGTGGGGGGCAAAGAGAAGCGTGTTAATTGGGATGCTTACCGCACCAGTAGTATTCTTCCTATACCAATACAGTACCAGTTTCTGGCATGTAGCACTAGCATTAATCATTATAGCTCTATGTAACAAGATTATGATACCTGGCTTCAGTACATTAATCGCCAACATGATACCTCGGGAAAGAAGAGGTAGGCTCTATAGTCTTCTAGGTGAGAGAGGGGTAAGTATAAGCTGGGGTAACTTCTGGGGAGGAGGCTTCCTCATATTCCCAGCAGCAGCAGCTGGAGCATGGGCTGGTGGACAGATTTACGCCATCGACCCAAATCTTGTCTGGCAGATAACGAGCCTAGCATTACTGGTCTCAGCATTACTTGTAATATTCTTCGTAGATGAACCCGAAGAAGCACAAATATAAAAAAATTAGACTTTAATTGGTTCAATAACTAAGGCTTCTTCAGGTGGTTCAGGTTTCCTGCCGAAATACATGAATACGATTGCTAATCCCTGTAGGGCGGTTACTACCCAGAATGCCTGTATATAGCTTCCCGTGGTGTCGTAGATCCATGCTGCGAAGGTGGGATAGGCTACATTTGTTATGGCTATGAAGAAAGTTATATAGCCTGTTATGGTGGCATAGGCCTTTCTTCCAAAATAGGTTGCCCTTAAGCTTGTCTGAGCAGGTATAGTTATCCCATATCCGACGCCGAATAGAAGTGCGAAAACCATTATCATGGGGATGCTTCTTGCATAGATGAAGACAATTAAACCCAGTGTACGTAGAAGATATCCAAACATTATGTACTGGCGCTCAGTGAACCTTGGACCTAAAGTTGCTGTAAGGAAGCGCCCACCGAGACTGATAGTTGCCATCATTCCAAGAATGCCAGCTGCTGCAATGGCATCGATACCTAGGCTTTGATGATAAGCCATTTGATGTATTGTAACCATGGCCAAGGTTCCACCATTGAGCATGAAAGCTATTAGTACCATCCAGAAGCTCTTGGTCTGCATGGCCTCCTTCGGGGTAAAATCATAACCATAGTCTAGATTTACTTCTGATTCTTCATCAGACGTATCGTCTTTAGCAGGAGTATCTCCATCGGGTAATAATCCATAGTATTCAGGGGGGTGATCTTTCATCCAGTAATAAGCCAAGGGTAAGGCAATTATTAGTGTGGATACTATGATGAAAATTAAGGCTAGTCTCCAACTATAAGTCTCAATTATCCAAGTCATAATAGGTACAATAACAGGTGCACCGAGGCCTCCCCCTATTGTAACTATACCTATTGCTCGACTACGATCCCTGTGAAACCATTTTGCAACAGCACTATTCACAGTATCATAAAGCCCTAGGTTAAATCCTAAGCTTACTATGAAACCCCAAACTATGATGAACTGCCATAGCGTTTTTACAAATAATACAGCTACTAGTCCTAAACATGCGATGATCGTACTGATTATTGTGATCTTACGTTCTCCATACTTGTCAATAGCCATTCCCCCGAAAGGTCCTTCTAGACCACCTTGAACACTTCGCATACTGAAAGCTAAACTGAGTTGCGTTCTCGTCCAACCAAATTCTGAGGTTAAGGGCAGCAAAAGTGCACCCATCCCATAGTACCAGCTTCCATACCCCCAGCAAGCTATGATAGCACCTGCGATAACAGTCTTCCAGCCAAAGAACATCGTATCCCAGCGTTCCTTTAAATCATTAATATGAGTCATTACCCCCGTATGGGGCGGATAATAGTTTATAAAATATAGCATTTAAAATAGCATAAAGCCACATATTTATGATTAATTTGTACTAACAATGAAGTTGAAGTTGCTCGGTGGCTTCAAATAAGTAACCAAGTACAATACTAAACATGAACCCCCTCGTATTAATCAGCCCCGACACAAAAAACGTAGCAGAAGATTTATCTGATGCACTCAGAGAACGTGCAGAAGTCAAGTATGTAAAGAGACCCTACCATGATCAACTGGAGAACGCCTATGCTGTGCTCGTAGGAACAGAGCCCATAAACGCTGAGTATTTGGATAAAGCCCCTAATCTGAAGCTAGTTGCTAGGTTCGGTGTAGGATACGACTCTGTAGATGTAGAGGAATGTACCAAGAGGGGAGTAACTGTAACTCACACACCTGGTGTACTGAGCAGCGGCGTAGCGGATCATACTTGGGCTTTGATCCTTGGATTCAACAGACATATCCCGATAGCGGATTCTTATACACGAGAGAAATGGGCTAAACATGAAAGATACATTCCCTTCGGTTGGGATACAGAGGGAAAAACTCTTGGGATACTGGGGTTAGGCAGGATAGGTTTAGAGGTCTTAAAACGTGCTCAGGGCTTTCCAGTTAACACAATATACTATGATATTATTCGTAAAACAGAGATCGAGAAAGAGTACGGTGTGAAATATGTCTCACTGGAACAGTTGCTTAGAAGAAGCGATATCCTGACAATACACACAGCCCTAACAGACTCCACCGAGGAACTAATCGATGGAGAAGCCCTAAACAAGATGAAATCAGACGCACTAATAGTCAACACCAGCAGAGGACCAGTTATAGATGAAAAAGCCCTAATCAAAGCCCTGAAAGAAGAAAAAATCAAGGGGGCAGCATTAGACGTCTTTGAGGAAGAGCCAATTCCACTAAACAACCCGTTACTTGATATGGAGAACGTGGTACTCTCACCACACTGTGCTTCAGCCACATGGGAGACTCGTAGAAAGATGGCTGTACGCTCAGTGGGAAACGTGAAAGATTTCCTGATGGGAAAAAGACCGCCGAATATTGTTCCTGAGCAACGAGATATCTCATTCTAGGGGGATTTATTCTTTTATACCCCTAGTGTTAGCATAGTCTGATATGACTGCGCTGCAGGTTAATCTTGTAGTCATGGCTGTATGCTACCTGTATATCATCGTAGTTATACTGGTAGCAAGTTATCTTAAACGAGGCATACTTAGCCCTATCGCCAGTAGAAAATTCCTCCACTCCATGATAGGAAACCTTCCATTAATCATGCCATTCTTCACACAGAGCATATTCCCATTCCTAGTAGCCATCCCATTTATCATAATAACATTCCTAGCCACACCATACAGCCCTACGCCTTGGCTTAGCAAGAAACTTAGCGGCTTAACCGATATCACAGGAGAGGGACACCACACTGGACTTGTTCTCTACGCCATAAGCTATACTATTCTAGCGTATCTCTATGGAGTTAAACCATACATTGTAGCGGCAGGCATATTCCCTATGGCTTATGGAGATAGCTCCGCTGCATTACTCGGAATGAGATATGGACATAGACGGGTAGGGGGTAAGAGTCTTGAGGGGAGCTCTGGTATGTTCATAGGTAGTCTAATCAGTCTACTGGTTGGGATGAGGTATTTCTCATCAATCTACGGATTCAGCATATCTACTCAGATAATCCCGATAATACTGGTTGCCATAGTAACAACAGTCACCGAGTTCCTATGCCCAAACGGATTAGATAACATCGCTGTTCCAATACTTGGCGCAACTACATTCATTTTAGCTGGAGGTGGAGCCTAGTGCTTATAGTATTCGATGGATTAGACGGATCGGGTAAGAGTACACAAGCACTGCTAATATGCAAGTATCTAGAAAAAAGGGGTAAGACCTGGATTTTTAGAGCCCATCCATCCGATGATAATTTTTTCGGGAAAAAAAGCAGAGAATACCTGCTCAGGGAAGGGAAAAAGGCTAGAATCTCAGCCAGTTTATTTTATCTACTTGATGTGATTCACTCAATCCTGTTTTATTACTGGAGAAGAGTTGATTACGTGGTATTTGTAAGATATTTGATGGGTACAGCTTATCTACCCGAATCCATCTACAAAATAGGGTACTTATTCTTCCTGAGAATGGTACCCAGTAGCCCATACATGTT
>WJJC01000054.1 GCA_014729945.1 Candidatus Bathyarchaeota archaeon | reverse complement strand
CCTTAGCATCTTGTAGGCATCTATGCTGTGGTCGTAAAAGTTAGCTCCAGCCATGGCGATCTTGTTACCTTTACTGGGTAAGGGAGCTCTAAGCGTATATTCATCAAATTTATACACCAGTTTCTCACCTCGGGGCCCACGGGTTACACCGGTTTTCACATAGTTTACCGCCTTTTCCGCTTCTTCTAGTCCAGCATCACCTTCTTTGATAAAAGATAATAGACAGCTGGGTACTTTTGCCTCTGCTTTAAGATGGGGGTTGGATTCTCCCTCATAGGCAAGACGTGCAGCGCATGCGTTGTTTAGATCGATTACGGTTTCGTCATCCAGAAGGGCTCCAAGCCTGCCCTCGTTGTATTTAACTAGCTTCAATGCAATCGAAGAAAAAGAATGCACTACTATGATTTAAGGGGTAGCTGTGTTCCCCGTGCTCTTTAGGTTAAACTAGGCATTAGAACTATTATTAATGAAATTGTGTAGAACCATTTAAAACCCTTAAAACAGTCCATCGCATATGGGGAAAGCCAGAAAACACGGGTTAAATAACAGTATAACAGACATATCAGGAATCCAGATAGGTAATTATACAGATGAAAAAGCTCGAAGCGGCGTAACAGTCGTGATGCCACATGAGCGTTCAGTCGCAGGTGTCGATGTCCGTGGTGGTGCTCCAGGTACACGCGAGACAGACTTGTTGAACCCAGTTAACTTAGTCCAAAAAGTTGATGCAATCGTATTGAGTGGGGGAAGCGCTTTCGGGTTGAGTACATGCGATGGTGTCATGAAGTACCTTGAGGAGAAGGGGAAAGGGTATACTGCTAAAGAGGACATCAGGGTGCCTATTGTACCAGCGGCTATTATTTTTGATTTATACCGTGGAGAGGTCCATGAGAGGGCGCAGGCTTCATGGGGGTATGAAGCTTGCATAAATCTGGGGGGAGAGTGTCCTAATGGTAATATTGGGGTGGGAAGCGGTGCAGTAGCTGGGAACATAAAAGGAGGACTGGGAACAGCTAGTGAGGTCTTATCTAATGGGGTCACCGTTGGGGCTGTTGTCGCAGTGAATAGCGCTGGTTATGTAGCAGATCCAAAGTATGGGGGGCTCTATGCCCGATATCTTGAGCTGGAATCAGAGTTTGCGGCCATACCAGAGTTACCCTGCCACGGTAATTATTATTCACCCCTCTCAGCTAGACTAGGAGAGAAGACGGTTATAGCTGTGGTGGCTACGGATGTGATATTGGATAAGACTGAGTGTACTAAGGTGGCACAGATGGCTCAGGACGGATTAGCTAGAGCTATACAGCCGAGCCACACCTTGTTCGATGGTGACACAGTGTTTAGTTTATCAACGGGTGAGAAACATGTTGATAATAAACGTGGTTCACTGGTATCTCTGGTGGGTTCAAGTGCGTCTGATGTATTATCAAGAGCGATAATACACGCTGTGTTAGCCGCAGAGAGCACAAAAGATGTGAATTGTTACCGGGAGATGTTCAAGGCTTTCTGAAAGCCCCGAGTATATGATCCTTGAAAAAGACTCGGTTCCGTCTTCTAATTCACCCTATCTCTTTACTCATTATTTTTTCACAGAAACAATCAATAAACGCTAAGATTGTCTCATCAACTAGACTATAGTAACGTTTTCTGCCGTCTCTGCGTGCATTAAGTATCCCCATGTCATGGAGTTGGAGAAGATGAATACTCACTGTTGGTTGAAGTATATCGAAGAAGGGAAGTAACTCTGATACACATTTCTCCCCATCCAGTAAAAGATATAATAATTTAAGCCGGTTCGGGTCCCCCAATGCCTTGAATAGTTTGCTTCTTCGAGCTAGGTATTCATCCGATACATGCACTCCATGCTCGTACTCATATATTTCTAACGACTCACCGACATACAAATTTACTCACTTTTCAACATCAAGACAGGAAGCAGTCATAACAGTATGTATGTATCCCTAACCTACATCTCCACTCCTAGGGATATTAAAGAAAAAAGGATGAGCTATACCTTGACTATTGATATTTTTCTGGGATCTTTATCCTAAATCTACAGCGATCTGAACCATTGAATACACTTTCCAGAACCTCTACCTCTGTCTCCTCCCCGAAAGCTATATCATATCTAAGCTTCCCATACCCGGCGCTACAGTAGCACCAATCCATGGGTATCTCAGGTTCACCTGTGAGGACAGCTGATCTAGCCAATGGACAATGACACATATAGTAACGTTTCATAACAGAATCATCCGCGTCAAGATAATCCTGAGGCGCGTAGGGAAACTTCATATTATAGATCCATTCACCTCGCCTGACACCGGACAATAACTCTGGATTAGATCTCACATAGTCTACTATATCCTGGGTGATTATCTGTTCAAACCAGACCTTGTCTTCCCGGAGATGCTCCTCTAGATCAGCTACTGCTGCTTTATGCATCTTATCTAACCAAGCATCGATATCACCATCTAGTTCCATTAACCATTGTTTCTGCTTGTTAAACCACTCTAAAGGTATCCTGTGGTGGTTCCCTGCTAGAACACGTCTATATTGTTCTGGATGTAACTGTTTTCTAAGCTGTTCCATGAGTTGTTTGGTAGCTACCGGGTATTCGTTTGGATCTGAGCCTAGGGAAGGTATATCTACTGAGTTGAATACTGTGTCACAGACTTCTTCGCCTTCAAGTTCTGATAGACGTTCTTTTATGCTGGGGTATATGGAGGATCCACCCAGTATGGAAGCATAATATATCCAAGGTTCTTTCATATTCATCATGTAAACGTAGCGACCTAGAGGCATCAAGTCATCATAATCATTCTCTCCCAGTTGCATTTGATGAGAGACATATTCCCTGAAATCCTCAACACTTCCCTCAGTGATATCCTTACCCTGACTATCAAAGTATTGTACGGCTTCAGATACTTTAGCAACATATAACTCAATTTTCTCTGGACTCATATCGTTGTTAGCCAGAAAACTTCGATACTTCTCTTCATTAAACATACAATAAGATAATCTGGGTATAGACGTTTATCTTTTTCATGATTGATTGCGAAAAATAGGATTGAATCGGGGATTATAGCTTCTTCTTCAGGATATTAATCTGCCCGGCGTGGTACAGGTTATGGTGAACCATTCCGTGAAGCATCTGCTTGAAGGTGAAATCTCTGCCTGGGACTTTCTCATAAAGGTCCTCATCATCCCAATCAACCATTGCGTCTAGAGTCATGTTAACCGCAGCGTTTAATCTTTCAACAGATTGCTGCCACTCATCCTGGGTTGCCCCCATCTCCGCCCAGTCCTTCTTCTTATCTGGGTTCAACATTTTATGGTCTCGTACACTCTTCCAGACCTCCTCCATCCAGAAACTAATATGATCTGTTAACTCCCAGATAGTGTGTCTCTCATCCATGGGTCGCTCCATCGCCTGTTTATAGTCAATACCTTCAAGGGTTTTCACCAGATTTGGTCCATGCCAACTGTCCCCTTTGAAGGTGGTCTCGATCTGATCTCTAAGAAATTTGACTTCAGTGTTCATAAAATATATTAAAAGATCATTGAATAAAAAGAAAGAGATTATGAACGAATCCGATTCATAATCATTAATGCAGCTAACCCCAGTATCAGTGCCCCAACGGGATAACCGGGTATACCAGTCCGTTCCTTGATCTCATCCTCGATGCCTGTCAGGTCATCGGGTATGGCGTCCTTCAACTGGCTAACATAGTCTCCTATCTGGTTTTGGATTTCATCTAAGTCGATGTCTGTAGGTAGTCCTAGGTCCTCTATGCTGGGTATCTTGATCCCGTTATCGGTATTTTCGTCTTCCAGATGGAATGGTACCAGTCCAGCTTCCTCACTGTAAGTGATCTCATCTCCACTCACATAGTAGGCTACAGCATAGTAGACGATCCCGGGGGCATCAGCTATGAAATCGATGTCATAGGTCTTGATGCCTAATCCGTTTACTGTGTCTTCGACTGAGCCGACAAAAGTCTGGCTATTGTTATTCCAGATGCTGGGGGCGATATCTGTGGGAGAACTGAAGTTGTATCCAACCTGTACACTGACACTAACATTATCACCCTCATTGAAGGAATCAGGGAGCTCCACGTTTAATATCCCGATAATGTTTGTGGGAAGGTTTTCCCTATCAGGTAGGGAGGAAATGTCCTCGTTGACTAGTTCAAAAACAACGTGACCCCACCATGTTCCATTATTATAGATGTTTATTGCCCACTCTCCAGGCATATTCTCTGCCTCTTCACCCATAATCTCGATCTCTGTGAACCTACTATAACTCGGTACATCCTCAGTCCAGTATGGTGCTCTCCACTCCTGCTCATCATAGAGATTTCCAGCAGGTGGCCACCATTCAAAAACCAGTGTATCATTGGTGTGAATATCCGTCATATTCACCCATACCAGTACGGCGTCGGTACTAGTAGGGAATACATTCTGGGGTATCGGGCACCCCGAGGCATCAAAATCGTGGCATACAACAACCTCTTCGATAACTATTCCCTGGACTAGACCAATGGATCCTATCAAAGAGAATCCTAGTATGAACATAAAAAGTATCTTGGATCTAATGAATGATTGATCTACACCAGGGTTAAATGTTTTACCGCGGGTAGTATTTATTGAATATTTAAAACAGCTTACGTCCACTGAGTATATAGTGTAGTGTTTTGATACCTAAGAAAAGACTTGGAAGAATAGAACAAGAAGTATCTGTTATCAGCCTGGGTGGATGCGGAGTAGGAAGAATAAGTCAGGAAGAAGCGGATAAAGTGATCAAATCCTGTTTCGATCATGGAGTGAATATGATAGATATAGCCCCTACATACGGGGAGAGCGAGCTTAGATTGGCACCATGGATGAAGACCCACCGAGACAAGGTTTTCCTTGCCGAGAAAACCACCAAACGAACCAAACGTGATGCTGAGAGAGAGTTACATAAGAGCCTTGAGAGACTAGGAGTAGACAAGTTTGATCTCTACCAACTTCATGGAATAGGTACTCTGGAAGAAGTTGATCAGGTGCTGGAACCAGGCGGCGCTATGGAGGCATTCAAAGAAGCGCAGGAAATCGGCTTAGTAGACTACCTAGGTATCACCGGGCACCAGGATATGAGAGTCCATCTAGAGATCATTAAAAGATTCGACTTCGACCTTGTACTGTTGCCTGTTAGTCTGTGCAGTGCAGCTGATTTCCATCCCATGAATGATTACAGACCGGTGCTGAAGTATGCTGAGGAGATGGATATGGGCGTCACAGCCATCAAGGCAATCTGTAGAGGGAGATGGGAGAGCGAGCAGAGATACCGGACATGGTATGAACCTAGCGATAATATGAAAGATATCCAGTTGGGAGTGGATTTCACTCTGAGTCAGAATCCAGTAGCCAACTTCCCCACGCCATGCGACCACAGGCTCTGGGAGATGGTACTGGAGGCCGGGGAGAACCATGAACCAATGGACGAGGAAGAGCAGGAGAAGGCAATAGAATACGCCAAAGAGCAGGGATTCAGCCCTCTCTTCCCTGAGTAAGACCTAATAACTGAACCATATTTTATCCCATTTATGAGGTTCTTCACTGATACTCATGGAATAAGAGATAGAGCAGAGAGACCCCATGGAAGACTACCGTCAAAAAACAAGCTCAATGAAATGATTGAAAACTCAGAAGAATATGTTAAGCTGAGAGATCACTCAGGTGTGCTTGGAATCACACTCACGGGAGGACTCAGCAGGGGGTACGGAGATGAATTATCCGAGATAGACCTCAACATTTACCTGACACCTAAGGGATGTGTTGAATGGAGTAAAGGACGGGGGCCCCTCCCCCAAGGAGACCATCAAGGCATAGAATACCATATGGATGTTAGCTTCATCGACTTGGAGAAGGAAAAAGAAGCAGAATGGGGGTTACTGAAGAAATGGGATGCATCCTACACGGAGATATTATACGATCCAAGAGGTGAGATCAAGAACCTCTTAGATAAGAAAGACGTATTCACAGCAGATGAGAAATACAGCCTGGCTCTACGTAATTATCTGGACTGCACCTATTTCGCAGATATAGTAGTAAGACAATGGACCCTACGTGAAGACCCAATGGTAGCAAATCAGATGATAAACAAAGCAATACCTTCACTATGCAACCTATTATTTCTGGCAAACGATGAGTACCCTCCCTTTGAGAAATGGCTGGTAAACTACAGTCACAGTTTAGAGTGGAAACCAGATCATTGGGAGAAGAGACTAAAACAGATCACAATAGTGGAGGAAATAACAATAGAGGAAGCCCAGCGACGTAGCGACATGTTGATGCAGCTCTACAGGGAGGTTTGGGATAAGGTTGTGGGAGAGGAATACTGTGAGAATGGTTTATTGGAGCTGGATGCCCTTGAGACGCTGGAATATGTAATCAAGAAAGAGCCATCAATAGAGGAATTCACGGAGAAATTCAACATCAAACAACTCGGATACGAGGTGCTCTACAAACTAGCAGATATTGTGGAGAAAGATGGAAAAGAAGTAATAGTCTTCGATAAGAAGAAATATCTAGAGGAAAAAGAACAAGGTTTCCCCAGTTTCTTAGACTGGAATATTGAGATGCTGCGCCACATCAAGCTCTCTCAATAGTAATCTCCTGGGCACCCTCCCAGAGAACCTTCTGACCCATCTTACCTAGTTCTTCAACGCCTTCAGTGATGGTGGCGAAGTGGTTACCAGGCAGTAAACCGACTTTGCTTGCGAATATTGATGATCCATACGGGATCAGTATCTCTTTCTCGCTTACTCCACCGGGGTAATAAAGTAACTGTGCTGGACCCGGATAACTGGTGGCGTTCTCCTGAGGCGTCTCTATACCATACGGATCCATCTGTAGCCATGCTGCTTCCCCGCTCCATCTTGCTTGGATGGCTTTACCTGTTATCGGCATTTCTTTTAGGATTAATCTGCATGTCTCTGGCGCTTTATCTTCATGTAGTTCTGCTTTGAAGCAATGTTTCCCAATAGTTATTTTGAGCTTCATATAGAAAATAAGAGGGGTTATCGTTTTAATGGTATCTAAAAAAGGAGATTAGTCTCCGATTACCTTGTGCTTCATGACACCTATGGGCTGGATCTCGCACTCCACCACATCTCCTATATTCAGGAAGCCTTCAGGTCCCCAACTATGAGCTACACCTGCGACAGTACCGGTGGCGATAACATCGCCCGGCTTCAAGGTGGTGCCATTGCTAAGATACTCTATAATTCTTGGTATCTGGATTATCATATGTTCGACTGTATTGTTCTGGCGTTCCTCGCCATTCACTCTAGTTTTGAGTCGTAGCGGGGGATTGTATGGATCTTTTACCTCGTCAGTGGTGACTATGCATGGGCCCATGGGGGCTCCATTATCCATTCCTTTACCCTTGGTCCAGTTGATGTCTCCCTTGAATATCCTGAAATCAATGTCCTGTGGGAAGCCTTGGTCACGTGCGCTCACGTCAATAACAATCGTGTATCCCGCGATGTATTCATATGCTTTCTCCTTGGGGATATATTTTCCTTC
The DNA here is from genome assembly GCA_014729945.1 of Candidatus Bathyarchaeota archaeon. The sequence goes on along the minus strand of WJJC01000054.1, from coordinate 25,346 downwards.
CTTACCTATAACTACTGCTAGCTCACACTCATAGTCCATTTTCTCAGTTGCCTTTACCCTGATCAATGGATCCCGTGGACCAACCACTAGGCTAGGTGGCTTCTGGAAAACATCTGGTACATCCAATTCAAGGCTCTTGAGTCGTTTAATCTCTTTTTGTCGCTCCTCTGGGTCTTTGATGCGTTCGGTTGCGTGGTCATAATAGTTTACTGCTACGCAATAGAGTTTACCGGGTCTAGGTACAGGTGCCTGTAATTTAACTGTCTCGCGGTCCAATACTATTTTTTCTTCATCCAGCCCAACTGCGTCAAGGTTTTCTTTGGCGTAGTTAATCGCTTCCTCTGCGGCTTTGCGGGATTCCTCTCCGCCCTCTAGGAACCCGATCATGCATTCGGGGATAAGAGCATCTGCCTTTCTCCTAGGAGCCAGAGCTCCCTTTTCTTTGAGTTTGAGGGCGTATGCTGAGTTCAGGTCGATTACCTTTTCATCATATAGTGCTCCAATACGTTCCTCGGTGTGAACCTTGAATGTTACTAATTTCAATATGATCCCGTGAATAAAACCCATCAAAGGTTAAAAGACTTCACAATATACAATGGTCAAGTTTTTTTAACATGACTTGTTTTGTATCCAAGAGCTTTCAAGAATAATAATAAATGGTTCAGTGAGACACTTCAAAACTATAGGCGATCATTGATAACTTTGCAGCAACCAATATTGAGAGACTGGTATCGTAAGACTATGAGTTGCTTACGTAACCGGTTCTTGAAATAGATAGAAAGAAATTATTTTTCCTCAATTAAAGGCAGTGTAATGTTGACGGTGGTTCCGTTACTAAGAGTACTCTCAACAGTTATATCCCCTTTGTGGGCTTCTATGACTTGTTTGGCGTAGATTAAGCCCAAACCCATAGCGTTATCCTTAGTGGTATAGAAGGGCTCAAAGAGCATATCCATTTCATCCTCCGGTATCCCAATGCCATCATCAGAAAGTGAAATAGTCGCAATCTTCTTTTCTTTACCCACAGTGATATTAACAGTTCCACTGCCTTCGATAGCCTCAACAGAGTTTCTAACTAGGTTCTCAATGGCACGAGTCATCTTGATGGCGTCCAAGTTTATGGCTAGGAAATCCTCATTCTGGTCAAAAACTATGTTTACCCCGACTTTTGGGCTCACATTCGTGATGGCTGCCTCAATTACTTCGTTTAGGTCAGTTATGGTTCTATTAGGTTCCCCAAGATTGGATAAGCTAGCTAGTTCAATCAATGTTTTCTCGCTATGCTTGATACTATTTTCCAGTATCTCGGCTAGCTCTACGTTATCCTCTTCTCTCAGATGATATGCTACCTGTTTCATACTCCTTAGGGGTCTCTCAAGCTCAGTGTTTACTAGATATGAGACCTTTTTGGCTGCCTCAAATATCTCTTTGGTGCTCTCTTCCCTGAGTTTCTCCATCTCTTTCTGTTGCTTCTGTTCAATGTCACGTGAGTCTTGGAGTCTTTGAAGCATCTCGTTTACTCTTCTTGTGAGTACTCCTAGTTCATCACTGGATTCAGATTCCTCCACTCTAGCGGATAGATCATCCATCTCCGCGATAGCCGTGACATCATCACTTAGTTTGACGACTTTACCAAGAATCGTTCTATCCACATACACTATAACAAAAATTACTAGGAGAACACCTAAACCCATTATTACGGATAAGAATTCGCGTCGTACATCCTGCCCTGTCTGATATATGGTTCTGGGTTGGGACAATTTTACAATTATCGCCGGGTCATGAAATAGGTCTTCAATTAGGTAGTAACCGATGATGGTATCTTTGGATATCGTGTATTGGAATGGTTTTTCTGGAGATATATTTGATTTTATGCCTGATGGAATATAATCGCTATCTAGAGGATAGTACTCTATGGGGAGACCCGTGTATTCCTGTACAAGGGCAATATCTTGTTTGGTAAAGTCGAAGCCGATTACTAGGGTTCCTCTGCTTGGGGCTATCTCACTGGTGTCTGTTATAGGTCGACTGGAGAGAATAATGGGTTGATTCCTGTTCATCACTACTCCTATTGTGCTACCCGTTTCAGGGCTGTAATCTTGTAGAGTTGATATACTTGACTCTTCTCTGAACAACGGGGGTAGTTCCATGGTTTTATTTGACAAGTAGTCATAATATTTCCAGTAGATGATTTCACCAGATTTTGAGTAAATAATCACTAGGTTGAACTCGTTACGCTCCAGCACGCTATCACTGAATAAATCATCTACAAATCCCTGATCACGATGCTCAAGATATTCATAGAGATCGTCCCAAGCTGCGAGGGGCGTTACTGCAGAGTCCATTATTACCGCAAGATCATATAATTCGTCGATGCCCCAGAGAACAGTTTCCTCTGTAAATTCTACCTCGATCTCTTCAAACCCCAGTTTTAGGGACCAGTTAGTGAATATCCACATACCGAGAGTGCCTATAAAAGCGAAGGCTGTAAGGGCTATGAGCATCTTGCGTCGGATATTCATGATTTACTTGATAATATGATAGGTATATGTAAAAATATGGGTTAGACGCGTAGGAGTTTAAAATTTTTATCCAGCTCGGATAATCCATAAGTTAGTATCTCGGTGAGGTTATGAAGATCATTCAAACTTAGTAGCTCCGCTGGGCTGTGGCTGTATCTACGGGGAATGCTAAACGGTACCGATGATAACCCAGATCTGGTCTGCTGCATGGCGGAGGAGTCTGTTCCACCATACATGATTCCCCTCTGATAGGGTAATCCATGTTTTTCCGCCGCCTCCGATATCCACTCCCGTGCTATGCGACTGCTGACTCTGGTGGTTGAACTCATCTCGGCTACTTGAAGCGCAGGTCCCTTGCCCACTTCGTATCCAATGTCAACTGGTTTCACATCGGGTTGATAACCCGAGGGGCATGTATCAACCGCTACAGCCATATCCACATCAAGATTGTGGAGAGCGACAGCTGCACCTCGAAGACCGATCTCCTCCTCAACTGTTCCAACATAGTATACTGTAGCGGAAATTGGTTTATCCTTGAGGTTCTTGGCTACGGTGATTATAGCGGTTAATCCCGCTCGGTCATCTGCTGCCGCTGTTGCGATATAGTTGTTGGCTAGCTCAAGAGGGTTTGTGTTCCATGTTATTGGGGTGCCGACCTCGATCCCCATCTCATAGACCTCCTCCCTACTATTGGCGCCGATGTCAATATACAGATCCTTCAATGGAGGGATTAGGTTAGCCTCGGATGGTTTAGTCATATGCCCGGGTTTTATACCTGCAACACCATAAACAGGTCCATCCTTTCCATGTAACTTCATCTGGTGCCCTTGTATACTGCCGGTTACTGCTCCACCGATCTTCCTGAACCTAATGAAGCCTCTCTCGTCTATGCTGAAGACCATGAAACCTACTTGGTCCGTGTGAGCAGCCAATGCCACTTTGGGTGCATCAGGGTCCGTGCCTTTCTGTACTCCGATTACGTTTCCTCGTGGAGTCTGGTAAACCTCGTCACAGAGGGGGTCCAGTTCCTCCATGAGGGTTTGTATCATGGGTTCCTCGAATCCACTGATCCCGGTAACCGATAATAGTTTAAAAAAAAGATCCTTGATCTCTAGTAAATCTCCCATAGCTCAAAGAATACAGGTGTATGAGAAAAGAGTTTCTGGTTATATCTCGATTACTTCTTTACTCTGCTTGCTCTCAGGCGTACCTGGGTTTACATCTTCAACCATCTCAAGCAGGTTCTCACATTTCTCATTACCCAAGATGTTCCTGAATTCTAGTAACTCGTCTACTGACCGTATGATTAATCCCCTTCGCTTGGTGGGGCTCCCGCTGGCGTCAACTGGATTAATCTCCACACCTAGGCTGGGTTCCCTGTTCTTTGTGCCGGGCATCCTTAACACGAATACACCTGGTACCGTTGTCTTTACCTTGGCCCAGTCCTTACCAGTCTCTAGGAATTCCTCTAGTTTTTCTTCTGACATACTCTTGTTAACTCCTTTGTACTATTCAAGGATTTTCCTGTTATTTATTATACTTGGAAACTAAGGATAAGATATGAGTATGGAGGATTTTATTCACCAGGCTAGGAGGTGGAGTGGGGCCACGAGACATGACTGTATATCGCCTCATGGAATGGTGGCGTCAAAACACCGGTTAATCAGTGAAGCAGGAGTACGGGTGCTGAAAAAAGGAGGTAATGTTGTGGATGCGGCTGTGGCTGCTGCTTTTATGGACTGCGTAGTGGAACCTGCAATGAATGGTATCGGTGGAGAGGGCGTTATGGCTATCCACCTGAAATCGGGTGAGAACGTTATTATAGACTATGTTGGTCGTCCATCCAAGGCCTGTAAACCAGACATGTATGAGCTGGAGGATACCAGTGAACCCGGATGGATGGGGTGGAAGAAAGTCAAGGAAGACGCTAACGTGGTTGGCTACAAAGCTTGCGTTGTACCAGGAACAGTAGCTGGTCTATCCATGGCATTGGAGAGATACGGAACCATGAAACTCAGGGAAGTTATTGAGCAAGCGGCTAAAGTAGCTAAGGATGGTTTCGTGGTGGGTTGGTGGACAGCCAATCACATCTTCAGACGCATGGAGGCGTTCTGGAAATTCGATGAATGGAGAAAGGTTTATCTTAGAAAGGGCAAATTCCCGTACCTTCCATACACCAATGAGTTAGCTACCCCACATTTACTGCGAAATCCAGAGCTAGCTAAATGTCTCAAAGATATAGCTAAAATGGGGCCAGAAGTCTTTTACAAGGGATGGATATCCGAGACCATTGCGTCAGATATGGCGGAGAACGGCGGATTACTCACAAAAGATGACTTCGCCGCCTACGAGCCTATACTGCTGGAACCTGAACCCGGCTCCTACAGAGGCTACGATGTGGTATATGATCCGACACATAGCGGCACCACCATGATGCAGATTCTGAATATCATGGAGGGATACGACTTAGCTGAGATGGGTTATAGATCAGCAAAAGCACTGCATATTGTATCTGAGGCTATCGGACTTGCCTTCGCGGATCGCTTCAAGTATATGGGTGACCCGGGTTACGTCGATGTACCCCAGAAAAGTATGGTTAGTAAAGAATACACGAAGAAACTCAGAGAGAAGATAAATCCTGAGGAATCCATAAAGATCAAGCCAGGTGATCCCTGGCCATATGAACCAGAGTGTACCACAGCGTTAACTGTAGCCGACAAAGATGGCAACATGGTGGCAATCAACCAGACCCTAGTAAATTCCTTCGGCTCCGGCGTTGTTATTCCGGGAACAGGCATAGTCATGAATAACGCCATGTATGGTTTGGACCCGGAGCCGGGAACGGCTAACAGTATAGATGGGAGAAAACGTAGAATCCAGAACGTCTGTCCAACAATAGTGCTCAAAGAAGGGGAAAGCTACATGACTCTAGGAGCTCCAGGCGGCAGAAACATACAGGTATCCATTGCTCAGGTGATCCATCATGTGATAGATTATGGAATGAATATGCAGGATGCAGTGGATGCACCCAGAGTAACACGGGAGACCTCAACCGTCTATCTTGACTCTAGGTTTCCAACATCGGTGAGAGACCAGCTTCTTAGCATGGGTCATGATTTAAAGTACATTGACCCGGAGTTGAAGAGCTGGGGGAGACCCGTTGGTATACTCCGGGAGGATACAACTGGGCTACTCCATGGTGGAGTTTATAGTATGCTCACTAGCTTCGAGAGTGTAGCCATGGGCTACTAACTCTTTTCTCAATCCTTATCAGAGCAGTAAACAAGTAGTATCTGTTGAAACATATAGAGACAATTGGATACGGGGGAAAGAAACCAGAAGAGTTCTATGAGGAACTAGAATCATTGAAACCAGACATAGTGGTAGATGTCAGAGATAATCCCTACAGCTCCTACCTAAGAGTGTACACGAAACAGTACTTGGAGAAGAGGCTAGGCTTAAAATATACTTGGATCAAGGAGCTGGGAAATAGAACCCGTGAGATACCCCCAAAACTGGTAGATGAAAAAGCTGGGTTAAGGAAACTACATGAATTATCCGAGAAACATAACCGTATAGTATTATTATGCGCCGAGAAACGTGAGACAGACTGCCATAGAGGATATATTAAGAGACGTTTTCTTGACCTGTATCCATATCAAGCATCCCCTTGAGTAGCTCCATGAGCTCTTCTCTTTCCTCCTCACGTTCACGCCACTGCTTATTGATCGCTCTACGACGTTTAGCCGATATTAAATCCCTTCTTCTAACCTCGTTGAGGGTCTCCACGAACTCTCTATAGAGGTTCTTCTTCAACCGGGGTTTGTTGAGTTTCTCAGAGATTATTTCCCGCTGGGTCTTGATTTCTACGAGTAGAGCATATATTGGCTTAATGGTTAAGAGGGCATCCCTATAGTCCTGTTCGTTTAATGGTATCTTTATTCGGATCAGGAATAGTTGGGGAGTTCTGGGGGGAATATAGATGGATTCATTGTTCTCTATCCGTCTACCTCCTTTTCGGAGGCTATCGCATTCATCTATTATCCGCTCCAGTAATCGTTTATCCAGTCTGGATGAGAGATATTTCTGTTTGAGCCTAATTTCCTCGTTACGGTTCTTACTATATAATACTGTCTCGTAGAAGGGAGACAAACTTTGAAGAAGCTCAAGCAGTCTTTTCATCTCTTTACTATGTGTCTCCTTGAAGAGGTTCTTGAATAGGTCTAGTTGCAGTTGTTCATGGTAAAGTATCCCAAGTTCAATGCCTGTATCGCTGAGTTCTAAGCTGATCTGGGGTAGGGGTTTAGCCTTGTTTCTGGGCAGGCTCTCCTGATCAGTATGCATGATTAACTGGTCTCCTGAAGTCACGTTCTGCATTACTTCTTGACTGGTTAAATCAGGAACCAGTTTCCCTAGTACCTGTTGAGCTATTCTATACCAGCCTATGTATTTTCCGCGCCAAGACATCTCAGACCAGCAATCAGGGTACAAGGATAAAAAGGTTTGAAGCACTAAAGATGGTGTAGCTGGGAAACCCATATATCTTGTACACTCTTATGCGTCCTTTGTGAAGATTCAAAGAGAAAACGCGGGTAGGTTCCTATTACAGGTACTGTACGATAACTATGGTAAGGGCAAATATTATTCCAGTGAGACACTTGCCCATGCTTTGGAGATTGAGGAAACTCTTGTCCAGGAGACTCTGGATAGATTGGTTGATTCTGGACTGATTACAGAGGAAGAAACAGGGTATAGATTATCCGAGAAAGGATACAGTGTGACTTACCAGAGAGCTACAAGTTTCTGTCCCCACCTGTGATACAAGTTGGTTAAAGTATAAAACCATCCAACACCCATGAAACCCTATGACAGTAGAGGAAAGAATCAAGGAATTAAGCGTAGAGCTACCAAAAGCACCAGGGTACAAGGGTAACTACATTGGAGCAAAATGGGCGGGAAACATCGCGTTCAGTTGCGGACAGGGACCATTTAGCACCACCAAGAGGGGAATGGTGGGTAAGGACCTCACCATCGAGGAAGGTTATCAGGGAGCCAGAGAAGTGGGGCTAAACTGTCTTGCGCAGCTTAAAGACCAATTGGGCAGTCTAGATAGGATTAAACAGGTATTACAGGTCGTGGGCTTTGTTAACAGCGCTGAGGGATTCATGGATCAACCCAAGGTGCTCAACGGTATGACTGATCTCTTGATCGAGGTATTCGGCGACTATGAAGGAAGACCAGCAAGAGCAGCATTACCTGTGCATCACCCGGGCTGGATATGTTGTGAAGCCTGGATGGTCGTAGAACTACATCCAAAAGACTAAATTCTCCAATTTTTTCTACACTCTACTATTATTTTATCCATAGAACCTATGAATATTATTAAGGGCAAACGTTTTCCACCTAAAAAATAGTTCTCTACTATGAATAGACTTGATGGAAAAGTAGCGTTAATCACCGGGGGAGCCTCAGGGATCGGGGAAGCCTCAGCTCGATTATTTAGGAACGAGGGAGCAAAGGTGCTAATCGCTGATATCCAAGACCAGCGTGGAGAAGAATTGTCGTCTAGTATCGAGGCTGAGTATGTTCACATGGATGTCAGTAAATGTGGAGATGTCCGGAAAGGCGTGGAGTATGCGGTTAAAAAACTTGGAGGATTGGACTGCATATTTAATAACGCGGGTATAGCCGGAGCTGTTGGTAACCTTGACTCAGTTACAGTTGAGATGTTTGATAGGACGCTTGAAGTGAATCTGCGTGGGGTATTTCTCGGCACCAAGTACGCGGCACGGGTTATGCGTGAACAGGGTTCTGGCAGTATCATTAACACAGCTAGTACGGCAGCCATACGAAGCGGTTACGGTAACCATATTTACAGTGCATCAAAGGCAGGGGTGCTCCAGTTCACCAAATCCGTTGCCATGGAACTAGGTGAGTCAAATGTTAGAGCTAACTGCGTCTTACCCGGATTCATACCCACTCCCATGATCGCCATGGCGCGAGGAGTACCAGTGGATGAAGCAGAGTCCAAACTCTCGCGTATAGAAAAAGCATTCAAAAATGCCCAGCCCATCCAGAGACACGGTACACCGGATGACGTGGCTAAAGCCGCACTTTGGCTAGCCTCTGATGATAGTAACTTTGTTAATGGACACGCTCTTGTAGTGGACGGAGGAGTAACGTGTGGCAGAATGTGGGGAGACTATATGCACACAACAAGTGAATTAGAAGAGATCCTGAGATTATAGTCTAGTCTCAAGGTCATCTAACTCCATTTCAGCGTTTTTGATGATTTCCACCAGTCGGCGTTTTCTCCAATATATCCTCGCGTCGATAAAGTTAAGTGGGTTCTCATAGTCACTGTATTGGGGTACTGTGGAGTCATCGAAATCACGCTGGAAGAGGTTCCCGTAATCAGGTGATGGTGCGTCATTCTTCACCGCGTCCAGTATCTTTTCTCTGCAAGCCTCACAGTCCTCAATGTGTTCTAGTATATTGAGTTCAGTGTGGTTTTCGACTATAAAGCGCAGGTACTGGCCCTGTAGTTTAAATAAATTGACTTTCTCGCAGTTAGACATAATCATAGCGCCATTTTGTATGTTTTAATTGTTCTGTATAACGTAAAACAAGGCTAATAACCTGATATTTAACACAACTAATAGAGGCGTATTGAAGGCGTACCTGTTCTCCATGCCCCGGTATGCCTCATAATCTCTGTATATGTGGATCAAAGCGGATGTCAGTAGTATGATCCTCTGGACTGGAATCCACTTCAAACCGGATGCCAGTAAAGTTAACCCAGTGATTATATCAATAACCACGTAAGCCCTGTTCATAGGGGTCAGCCATGGTGAACTCTTATACTTCATCACAAAGTACAGTATAATACTCTCCCCTGCCACCAATAAACCTGTTAAGAACTGTATGAGGTTCATAAAAGGAGTTTACCTGGACTGGTTCAAATTTCTTATCCTTTAATTATATCAGATAAGTGTATTGGGTCTGGTTAGATATACCTCTAGATTATCCAATTAAACTGGATGACGTTTCTGGAGCAGACATCTATACAGTTTGCGCATTGGATACACTCGTCCTAGAACATATTATCTGAAGCAACCATTTCCGGTACATTTTAGCCCCGTAGGATAAAGTCAAGAAAGGTATCGAGTTCCATTTTTTCACTACAAAAAAATCGAACCTCCACCCGGGGTGTGGCGGAGATTCAATGTAAAAACAAGAGACCTTGAAGACCCTCAGTTATTAGATACTCGTTTCATTGAGGATGTTCCCCTCGAATTAATATTCACCGAGAAGGAGGTCGGACTGATCAGTTTCAAGACAATTGAGAATGAGATCGACTGTACAGGTTTCAAGAGCCGAGATGAGAACACTCTGAAATGGGCATATGATGTATTTAATTTCTATTGGGAAAAAGCCTCTGAGGTGTGGCCACAGGAATTGATAGACAGGGCTATGAAAGACTTAGCCTAGATACCCCATACCCATATTTTCTAGCATCTTTAACACCGAGTAACCTACCCTCGTTAAACCCATGCTTCGTTTGAAAGCATCGCTACCAACACAGTACATGTTCTCGATAGGCGTCTCAACTGAGCCAAAGCCTGCGTTAATACTCCAAGTAGCTTTCTCAGGGACGAGTTCCTGATAGTGAAGCATGTCCAGATGCTCCTCAAGTTCAGGAACCGTATTGAAAATGGTGTTTCTCGCTTTCTCTTTGGCTTTATCCAAGCTCATACCACCTGGTTTAATGAATGCGAACCCAACTAGATGTTTTCCGGGTGGTGCAAGGAATTGGTCGTAGTTACTGGTGGGTATTAGCCAGGTATGGAATTTATCCTCGTCTGTAGAGATCCACATCTCACTGCCCTCGTCCCGGAAAACAGGGTCATCCAATCCAAGCCAGACACTGAGACTATTCACTTTCTCAATTTTCTTTAGATTCCTCATATAATCCTGAGGTAGTTCGGTCTCAACCAAGCTAGGGATATCAGTAGCATAGCCCGAGTAAACCACCGTATCGGCTTCATATTCCGATTTATCAGTAACTATTCCTGAGACACGGTCTACTATATCGTATCGTTTCCTAGCCTTCTTAGTTATTACTTTAACCAGTTTCTCGCCTGTATGAATATCCACATCCTCTGGGAGAGAGTACATTAAGGCATCAACTATTTTCTGGACCCCACCGCGGGGATAATATTGATCCGTGGGCTTCCCACCGATCAGCATATTATAGAGACGCCCCATGTAGGGTACCTTTAACCCGTTTTCCTCTTTTGGTTTCTCAATCTTGTAGCTCTTTCTATCAATGAATCTGGAGACAGGGGCGTTCTTTGGTCCGGTTCCCAACATGAAATATGATAGATAGTCTAGAAAAGCGACTGATACAGGGGATAAACCCCCGGGAGTGATATCCTGTATACTAACCTGAGTCATATCTGCACCAGTGTTGATGAGATAGGCAATATCAAACACCGCCTTCATAAGTAATGACCTATCCTCAACGGGGATTAAGTCAAACATCATCCAGTCTTTTACACTCCAAGGAAACTGCTTTACCTTGTTATTGATCCTAATATAGTATTTACCGAAAGGGATGAAGTAAGGGACCAAGTCGAAGTATTTGTCTATAAGAACCTTCAAGGGACCTCTGTCCAGTCGCGTAATAATGTGGGGACCGGTATCAACGGTGTATCCATCAACCTCATAGGATCGACAGACTCCGCCAACATAATCTTCTTTTTCAAGTACCAGAACTTTCTTACCTTCTTTGCTGAGAGCTATAGCTGATAGTAACCCGCTGATGCCTGCTCCTACAACGATTACATCATATCCTGTACTACTCATGGATGGACCCTATTCTATTTGCATAAAACAATAGATTAAAGGTATGGGTGGATTAGTCAGATTCCTGTATAAATAAAGGGGTATAGAGGATAAATCTATAAAATTAGGATAAAAAAGTTGATATAGTATTAGCCTACCATGCCCCACCGCGTTCGATCCACAGCTTGGTGTCAGGGTGGATCGTCTTATAGTTCTCCTTTATGTAATCTCTCATCTCGTCAGCAAGAGCAACTGTTCTATCATAACCCTGTTCCTCGATGAAAGCCTCGATCTCTTCCTGGGTCTTACGTCTTGGGCTCCAGTTCTCCTCATTTGCAACCCTGAGTAGTATCCGTGAGTGGTTAGCAGCTGCAAGATGCAGGTACTTGATATCCACTTTGTCCAACGTATCGTATCTTGTATGTCCATATCCTCTACCACTCCGGGTTTTAGTAGGATCGGAGTTGCTAGCGCATGGAACGCTCTTTAGGAAGAAAGGCCAGTGGTCACTGTATGGGCTTACACCCTGTTTTGTGGGTATCTCAGCTACCATCTTTTCCTCCCATTTCTTAATCAGTTTCTCGATTGAGGGGAAATCGTGGATATTTAATCCCTTTTTCCCTTCTCCACCGGCTGCATCCAGGTTAAGCATGAATCTGCATTTATCAAGTTCATCTTGATGTTTATCGGCGTACTCGTAGCTACCGTATAGGCCTATCTCTTCTGCACCGAAAGTCATGCATCTTACTCTACGTTTTAGCTGGTCTTTGACTTTGTTGAGGTTTCTAGCGATCTCCATAACGGTTACGGCTCCACTCGCCGGGTCTACGGCGCCCTGACTAATATCGTGACCATCAAGATGACTGCCTACCACTAAATACTCATCATCCACGGAGGTATCCGGTACCACGTCTCCGATAACGTTCCAAGTCTTTATGTCAACGTTCTCGTCAGTGGTCTTGAGACGGCAAACAACCTTACCTTCTCGCGCTAATAAACGAGCAAGATAAGATCCGTCCTCATGAGATATACCCAATGCAGGTATTACGGGGTTTATGCCACCTGTGGGGGGACCATAAGCAGGGTAATGGTTCATGAATATCCAGCCCACTGCTCCAGCCATAACGCTGCGCATATATTTCTCACTCCTGTGAAGGAAACGCTCCATATCAGGGGGACTTTCTGAGGTAACCATTAGTATCTTGCCCTTAATCTTATCTTCATCATAGTCCTTTATAGCGCCTGGACCGATGAAGACTAATTCAGCTTCTACTTCATCCCCTATGCTGTGGGGTAGACTGATCACGTCAAATTTCTTCTCTACGGGGCTTACTACTTCCAGTGTAGCTGGTCCACGTTTCCATCCCGGTATAGTGAAGTCCTCTGCGTGCACATTCTCAAGGCCATACTCCTTGAATTTTTCGATGATATAATCCACTGCGCCCTTGTCTCCGGGTAGTCCAGGGAATCTGCTTCCGTGGACATCACATAGTATTTCTAGGTTGTCCATGGGCTCGGAGCTCGTGTAGATCTCCGCCATGATCTTTTTATCAACTTCCAAGTATGGGTTTGTCAAAATCTTCTCCGCATATACTGGCGCTGGGTGAAGATATAAAACCTTCAACCCGAAGATGAGGCTACTCTTCTACGTAGACGACTTTGAATTTGCTGAGATAGACCATCATATCTTTGTTGAATTCAAAGCCAAGTTCTTCTCCACGCCGTCGATAATATTTGTCATGCTCTTTGAAGTAGGTCTCAAGATCTCGGTCGCCTTCTCCCTCCCAGTAAGCATGCTCAGTGTCTACATCCCGGTATTTTACCTTCCTTACACTAACAGTCTCAATGACTAACGCAGGTACACCCTTTCCATCAAGTATAATATCATAGTCACCTATCTTTGGGTCAGGCCAATCCTCTAACTGGTTCTCGATTACTAGAGAAGTCGTGGTACGTTTGATGCCTCTCTTGATGACGTGCAGTAGTTCATCAGCGAGTTCCGAGTTATCACCAAAACTCCAAGCATCAGCATAATCTCCAGTTATCCCGGTCTCTTTTTTCACCTTTTCCCAGAACGTGAGAACTTGTTTAGAGTATACCATAATATCCCTCTGAATAATACCGGTATATTTTATACATATTTGGAATCTAGTTCTCATAGTTGATGTTCGGATGGTTCAAGGAGAAGTACAATAATGGGGGATGTTGACTTCGATTTATGTAGTACACTTTTTCGTACAGGAACAGCTACCCCTTCTCAAAATTAAACACTCTTCCAGATTAACCCGAATTCTTCCATGGAAGACATAGAATAACTAATCCTATTCATCATGTTTATACAAGTAATACTCCCCTTAAAATAGGCTACGCGTACCACCTGATCATTCAACTGAGCTATATTAACTGGACTCCATGGAGACTCAATGACTGGAATCATATAATACAAATTAATCAATAGTTTAAACTGGTTTCCACCGAAAACAGTTTTATGCCCATCTACAACACATCATTGATCTAAATTGTCAAAGGAAACATCATTCTTCTTAGCAGGTGACGCCTTCCAAGCACGATGTATACATCAATACAGGGAACAAGAAGACGTAAACGCAATCTTCGAGCATATACATGGCGCTGATGTGTCATTCATGAACCTTGAGATAGCCATCCATGACTTTGAGGGCTACCCTATTGGGGCTGGAAAATACGATGCTTATGGACAAGCCGAACCGCAGGTTGCTCAAGATATTAAGAACCAGGGCTTCAAAATCGTTAGCAGAGCCAATAACCATGCAATGGATTACACTGAGGGAGGGTTAAAAGCCACTACGAAATATCTGAATCAGGTTGGAATATATCACGCTGGAGCAGGTACGAACCTCGCGGAAGCCAGAGAGCCAGCTTTCATGGAGACTAGTAAGGGGATAGTTAGCTTATTATCAGCAACCACTTGGGAGCTGGGATTAGCCGGACACGCCAGAAAAGACGTTATCGGTAGGCCGGGTGTAAACCCCATGAGGCTCAAGCCAAGGTATAATCTAGACTCTGAGGACTGGGATAGACTCAAATCAGTTGCAAGTAACCTCGGGTTATTACCAGAGGAATATGAGGATGGTTTTAACTTCCCAACAAGAGGACACAAGTTCGTACCCGGGGAGAAGACCCTTAGAGAATATGATCCACATCCAGTAGACCTTGAGGAAAACCTTAGGGCTGTCAGGGACGCTTCTCAGATAAGCGATTGGGTTATGTTCAGTCTTCACGATCACTACGAGGAAGTCCATCCCCCGGAAGGTTACAGGGAGAAAGAGATACCACTCAAAGCAGTGGTGGATCTAGCTCACCAAGTCATAGACGCTGGAGCAGACATCTATATGGGCCACGGACCTCACATCTTAAGAGGCATAGAGATCTATAAAGGAAAACCCATTTTCTATAGTCTGGGTAACTATATCTTCCAGAGCACCCTAGCGAGGCGCCAGCCAGCGGATCTGTACGAATTATGGGGACTGGACTCGGAGGGTACAACAGTAGGATTATACATGACACGGGAGAAGCCACCGAGCAAATTCTTCCAGGATATGGCGTACTGGGAGAGCGTGGTCGCTGAACTGGATTATGAAGGAAAGGAGTTACAGGAGATTAAGTTGATCCCCATCCACCTGGACATGGACCCTGATAAACCGCTAAAAGAGCAGAGGACCACAGCAGGTGTACCCCATAGAGCTTATGGTGAAAAAGCCGAGAGGATTATAGAAAATATGCAGAAACTCTGCAAACTATATGATACAAAGGTAGAATACAGGGATGAAATAGGGGTTATTTCTCTTAGATAACCTCTTCCCAGCTACCTGATAATTGTTTCAAGTATTCACGGGTCTCTGGTCTGAGATCATTTTTATCTTCAAGATATTTCCTCAGCTTCAATCCCAGTCGCACAGTCTCATGTATACCAGCCTCATCCACCAGTTCATCAATCTCCTCTTGTGAACGTTGCTCGTATGGCCAGGTATCCATGTTCAGTATCTTGAAGGCAGCCACCGCGGCGTTTCCGGCGCATTCACGCATGACCCGTAAGTCGGCTTTATCCACTGTATCATATTTGGTGTGCCCGAAGCCTCTTCCAGCTCTCTTTGCAGCTTCATCCGGATCACCCATAGTTGCTGTAGCTGCTCCCTGCAGTAGGAATGGCCAGTGGTCGCTGTAAGGTCCTACTCTGGACCATATGGGTAGATCTATACCTATTTCGTTTATTATGCTCTGGAATAGTGGCTCCAGGTTTGACCATCCATGGATACAGAAACCTTGTCTACCAGCTCGCCCAGCAGCGTCGAAGTTTATCAAGAATCTTATTTTCTCCATAAAATCAGTGTGGGCTTTACAGTAGGCTCTGCTCCCGTGAAGACCTATTTCCTCCGCCCCAAATAGCATGAATCGTAGGTTATGTTTTAGATGAGTTTTCTCCTTGGCCAGTGTTCGTGCTAGTTCCATTACTATTGCGGCGCCTGTGGCGTCATCTAAGGCACCTACGGCGATATCATGGCCCTCATAGTGGGCGCCATATACCAGCCACTCATCGCTTCCAGCCTTACCCTTAAGGTCACCTATCACATTATAGGTCTCTACCTCAAGGTTTTTGCACCGGGTCTCAAGCCTTAATTTAACCCTGCCTCCTCTCTCCAGCATCCGTGCAAGATATCTTCCATCCTCGTAGCTAACACCGACGGCAGGGATAATAGGGCTGATACCTCCGGTAGGGGGTCCATAAGCAGGGTAATGGTTCATGAATATCCAGCCCACTGCTCCAGCCATGACGCTTCTCTGATATTTCTCGCTACGGTGTAGATAACGGCTCATACCACGTGGGTTTCCACTGTTCACCATGACTATTTTTCCTTCGATCTCATCCTCGCGTTCCTCATAGGACTCAATGGATCCCGATCCTAGGTATATTAGCTCGGCTTCCACCACGCCTTGGCTGCTCATGGGTAATGCTATGCAGTCGACGGTCTTGCTCTTGGGTGAGGTCATCTCTAGGCTGCTGGATTCACGTATCCATCCCGGTATCTTGAATTTCTCAAGATGTACGTTTTCTAATCCATATTCTCTGAGTTTCGTAGCCATATACTCGCAGCTTGCCTTATCCATGCCGCTACCCGGCCAACGTGACTCGTACTCATCGCAGAGCTCAATAACGTTGTCCAGTGGCTCTGTGCTACTGTATATGTCTCCTAGAACTCGTTCAACAGGTTTCATACATAGTTAGTAGGATTCAGATAAAATAGAATTGTGGGTTACCCTGTGAAGTAGTTAAAGGAGAAATAGATCAAACTGGGCAATAATACTATCATCACAGCTCTTCCCCTGCCTATCTGGTAGTTCTCCTCCACGGCCAAGACAAGTAAGACAATGGTAGCGAAACCCCAGAAATTAAACAAATTCGTTCCCAACAAAGCCTTCAACACCTTGCTCTCAATATCCCTGTAAGCAACAAAGTACCCTGCCAAGCTCTTCCCATCCATTAGGTAGGCATCAATTACCCGTATGAGTTGATTAAAGAGACTGGGAACAGAGGCAAAACCATGCATAGCGAACAAACGTTTTATGGATCCATTTCCCCCGCTTAAATGCCCCAAGCCGTGTAGGAGAAGGGTAGCCGCTGTCCAGCCAAATATTATGGTGATACCTGAGCCGATCCCCGCGAATAACCCCATGGACCCCTCAAACTGACTGGTGTCAACTCCCTCTAGCTGAGGAGAGACAACCGATAAGGGAACCTTACTCATGTAGAGCATACTGCTGTAAGCCGCTAAGATCACCATGACCAGCGTGATAGCTAGGCCTTTGATTAGGTCTCCTTCACCCATTGATTTGAATATCTGCCGGGGCTTGTAGAGCACCCCGGTTAATTGAGTTAAAAATCCTAGTTTCTCTTCACTCATGTCTTAAAGCCTCCACTGGGTTCATTTTTGATGCATTATAAGCTGGATATAACCCGGATAATACGCTGGTAACTACCGCAAACACCACTACCTCCAATCCCAGTAAATACGAGATAGATGTAGGTAAATCTATGAAGCTTCCTATGAGTCTGGCTAATAGGAAGCCGAATCCTGCACCGATGGCGCCACCGATCAAGCCTGTCATCATAGCCTCAGCTAGAAACATATACAATACTTCAAAACTCTTGGCGCCTAATGCCTTCAGGGTCCCGATCTCTCTGGTTCGCTCCATGACGCTAACAGTCATAGTGTTGACAATCCCCACACCCGCAACCACGAGGCTGATACCGGCTATCCCACCCAGCACTGCTTGAATGGTGCCTAGTATGGAGTTAACTTGTTCTTGTGCGGACGCAGCTGTTACCACCGTGACCCTGTCACCCATTTTCTCCTCGATTCCCTCCGCCGCTCTTTCAACCACGTTAATGTTATCTGCTTGTGCCAGTAAGTAGCTGAACTGGCTCCCTACCTCGTATATCTGCTGTGCGGTCTTCAATGGTATTGCTATAGAGTCATCCAGGTTGGCGCCGAAGCTACTCCCTGTCTCTTTAAGGATGCCAATAACTCTTAGTGTATTCTCTTTCTCCACGCCGTTTACTATGGATTTTATTTTTATCCTATCCCCTAGATCCACTATAGGTTCATCCAAGTCAAGGGGATGAGCAATATTAGAACCCACTATAACCACGGCGGAGTCAGATTGTACAAAGTTTCTCCCTTCCGCTAGCTCCGTGCTAGGGTTTAGCTCCTTATATGCTCGCTCAACGCCGTATACATCGGTGCGGAAATATCTTCTTTTGATAGTGTACTCAGCGAACTTATTGGCGATTATCGGAGTAGCGCCCTTGATGTAATCGACTCTCCTCACAATTTCTAGGTCTCTCCAGTTCAATGTTCCACCGGATACAGTGGGACCTCTAGCAATCTCACCGGGTATAATAATCAGATTACTTGGTCCAAAATAGTTTAATTGACCACTGACATTGGTTTGCAGCCCCTGGGTTATACTTATCAGACCGGTTATGGCGGCACATCCAATCAGGATACCAACTAGGTTCAGGGCGAACCTGAACTTGCGCTCCTTCAAGCCATTAGTAGCGATCTGAAAGATATCAAGGGGATTCACGGCTACTCCTCTATGGTCCTAATCCCAATAATCTTCTTATCCACAGCCAGGTGCCTCCCTGTGGCTGCTGGGGTTCATCATCAACTGTTCCACCTATTGTGATGTCGAAGCTGATCTCCTGGGTTATTTCTCTGTTTAGGTGATCCCTGTACTTGATATCGAGTTTTACATTGTGTTCGCCTTCTGGCGCATCCTCGTCAACCTTATAGTATATATCGAAGGGTATGGGGCTATCAGGGTCTACTGCTCCGATGTATTCATCGCTGCCGCTAACCCTCTTGATGAGATCATCCTCCATTACTTGTATGGATACGAAGTCCACGCTCTCGGTTCCTATTAGGAGAAGATCAGCGTCCATTTCATTGGTTTCTCCTGGTGCTGTGGTTTGACTGGGTGTATCTAGTAACTGGAAGTCGACCAATCCATCCACCATTATTGTTATTGTTTCTGTCAAGGTTTTTGGGACCCCTTTATTGTTGGTGTAGCTTATGGTTATGGTGACGGCATACTGTCCAGCTGATGCAGATCCGGAAGCCAGTAAGTTGTAGGTATAAGTTGTGTTCTCCCCACTATTCAGATCTCCAACATCTATAGTGGAAGGTTTAAGGGGGGAAATAGGGCTCATCTGTGGGAAGCTGATTATACTCATAAGATCATATGCGTTTGCTCCTGTGCAGTCGAGTGCTATATCCAAATCGTATATATCTCCGGGGTATACTGTGCTGGGTTTGATGGAGACCTCTTTGATGGTTACTGTTGTTGTCTTAGAGGTCTTAGCCGAGTTAACATTAACAGGGAGTGTATATGACTCGAAATAGGTCTTTTCTGATTCATCGCTGAATGATGCTGTGAATGTTAATGTATAGGTTGTTAGTGGCGTGCTTTCCAACACAGATAGGGTTGGATTAATTATTATGCTTTCATTCTCTCCAAATACCTCTTTGCGGATCGTGTCTCCTCTAGTGATTGTTATGTAGGGTGATGTGGATGTGGTTACTAGTTCTAGGTCTTTTAGTGTCTTGTTAGCTATATTCGCCAATTCATAGGATACATCTGTTTTCACACCGGCTATAGCGTTGATACTATCCGGATCTATGTTGAGTCCAAGTTTCGGTGTGTAAGACTCACCTACAACCACCCCAACTGATACCGTTGAAGTAACATATTCGAAAGTGATCTTCTGGTATGTGACTGTTAATGTGAGTGTATATGATCCCATCGGAACGGTTTTATCAACATACAAAGTGGACGTGTATCCCTTGGTTTCTTTATCCTCGATGACCGTGTAAACACGTTGTGAGCCATCGATTATGCTTATGCCGGGAGTTGTTGATGAGAGCACTGCCTGTACTCCAACTACGCTTCTGTCACCAATGTTTCGAAGTTTAATGGTGATATCGTTTTCCTGTCCTGCTGTGAGGTAGGTGTTTGAGGTTGTTACCTGTACACTATCTGCTCTTGCGAAAGGTATTCCCCAGATACTGGTTAATACAATCAATGTGGTTAGTATGATGATGCTCTTGGTTCTTTTTCCATTATTCATCTAAAATCAACTCGTGTAATATTTTCTCTCCTTTAATCATGCCGTCTTTTAAACTGATTAGACGGTCTGTTTGTTGACCCACTGTAGGGTCGTGTGTGATGAGGATGAAGGTTTTTCCCTCTTCCTCGTTTATAGTTCTGAGAAGCTGCATAACCTGTGCACCAGTGGTGCTATCCAGGTTACCTGTTAACTCGTCAGCCAGCAATATATTGGGCTCGTTGGCCAGAGCCCTAGCTATTGCTACTCTCTGCTGTTCTCCACCACTTAGCTGACTGGGTTTATGGTCTGCTCTTTCACGGAGTCCAACCAAGTCCAGGAGCTCTTTGGCTCGTTTATGTCGCTCGCTTCTACTTTTCCCGGCTATCGCCATAGGTAGCTCCACGTTTCCCTGGGCGTCCATGCGTGGGATGAGGTTGAAGAATTGGAATATGAAGCCCACCTCCCTGTTGCGTAGATCTGCTACTTGGTTGTCGTTTAGCTTGGAGATATCGACATCGTTTATGAATACTTTTCCTGAGGTGGGTCGGTCAAGGGCTCCGATCATGTTGAGTAAGGTGCTTTTACCTGAGCCGCTGGGGCCCATTATAGCCATAAACTCTCCTGGTTCTACCCGTAGGTTTACTCCTTTGAGTACTTCTAAGGGTCTGCCGCCTTGTATGTATGTTTTATGAAGGTCAACTGTCTCTACTATGTATTTTGTCATCTTTATTTCTCCATAAGCTTGTTTATCATTTTTAGGCGGTTTTGGGATATTTTTTCTAGTTCACTGAGAAAAGGTTCTCTAATATCTTCGTCTATGTTCTCGGTGAAGTTTCTCAGTAATGAGCGGGACATTACTTGTTCTTTCAGGGTTAGTCGGTTCATTAACTCTAGTGCGGCTTGTTTTCTCTCGCATGTGAGCCATTTGAATACGACAGAGACATATTTGATGCTGAAGTCTATGGAGTCTTCTATGTGGCGAAGCATTAGGTCGAATATTTTTTTTCCTTCATCTGTTATCAGGTAGTATTCTGTTTCATCCCGTGTCTCGGTGGAGATGTATCCCTTTTTTTCCAGGCTTTTTAGAGCAGGGTATACTGTGCCTGTTTTGGGTTCCCATGTGCCCTCGAATTCTTGTTTGAGGTTTTTGAGCATCTCATAGCCGTATTTTGGTTCCTCGTCTAGTTGTATTAGTAGTAGCATCTGTAGGGGGCTTATGGGCATCCTGAATGGATTTCGGCTGTTTATGCTCAGTGTCATGGGTTGACCTCTACTTAGTAGATCGCTACGTAGATTCTGTGCTTGTTCTTAAACGTTTTTAATAATAGGTAATGGAATGGTTAATCGATAGAGTTCATGAGTGTACTGGTATTCACGGATAACCCTGCGACAGGGGAGACAGGGCTGGTAATCAAGGAACTAGAAGAACGGGGTATCAGTGTGGACTATCTTGCTCCTTGGGATGTTAAACTGCCGGGGTTTGAGCCTGATTATGAGTTGTGTTATGTTCCAAGTAATATGCTTCACAGGGGGAGTACCTTTGAGTTGGTGCACAGGTTGTTGATTTTGAGGCAGTTGGAGGAGAATGGTGTGGTGGTTAATCCTGTGGACTCTATGCTGAATTATAGTAAGGAGCATCTTTCACTGCAGTTGAGTAAGATTGGGGTAGCCCACCCGGAGACGGTTATCACGGAGAATATTGATAAGGCGGCTAAGTTTGCATCGAGGTTATTATCAGAGGGGAGGGAAGTGGTATTGAAGCCTATTTGTCTGAGTAGGGGTACTGGGGTTACAAAGTTGAGTAGGATAAGGAGTAGTGAGGATCTAACACAGTATCTCTTGTGGTATACCCGTAATTTTGGTAAGGGGGTCTTTTATCTTCAGGAGTTTATACCAAATAAGGGGTATGATGTTAGGTGTTTTGTGATTGACGGGGAGGTTGTGGGGAGGGAGGCTCGGTCTAATCCTGATGATTTCAGGTATAATGTGGCAGCGGGGGGAAGGGCGGAGCCTTTTGAGGATGATGTTTATGATGGGTTAGCTATTCGGGTGGCTGAGGCGGTTGGTCTTCATATAACAGGATTGGATATTCTTCCCCGTGTGGAGGGAGATCCCATGGTGTTGGAGGCAAACTGTTATCCCGGGTACAAGGCTTTGATGGAGACCACGGGGATTCCTATTTATAGCTTGATAGTGGATTATTTTGAGCGTGTGCTTTATAGATAATTTTTTAACACGCCTTGAATACGCTTGATCTGAAACATAATGACGTTTTGCAATAACTGTGGAGCAGATGTTGAGGAAAACCAGAAATTCTGCCCCGAATGCGGGACTAGACTGAAGCCAGTGGAACAGAAAGCAGGCGCACCTCCGCCACCTCCACCACCACCTGGTGAAACGGCAACGCCTAACACTGTCGCTACTCCAACTCCACCGCCAAGAAATAACGTGCCCCCACCGCCTCCATCGGGGAGTCAGAGTAATGTGCCTCCGCCTCGCCGTAAGATTCTGGATCGTGTTGAGATTGATCAGGAGGATATTGATGAGGTGGCAGAGAAGGCTAAGAGGGGACTAGGTGCAGCTTGGAGGCTTGCACGGAAAGGACTTAACAAGGGTGCTGAATTAGCTAATCAAGGTGTTGAGGTTGCTAAAGAGACTCTTGAGGAGAGGCGTGCTCGTCAAAACCAAGGTCAACCACAGGCCCCTGCTCAGCCTTATCAGGCGCCTCAGTCTTCCCCGGCTCAGGAGGATACAAAGTATTGTCCTAACTGTGGCCAAGCTACTGCGGGTGGAAAGTTCTGTAACCACTGTGGGCACAGATTGGAGTAATTTCTCCAAGCTTTTTATTAGTTTGATGCTATGAGCTTTTCCCTGTATTTTCGCTGGTAATAGTATATACCTTGTAGGATAATGAATTGGTAGCCCGTGGTTATTATCGTGGCGAATTGATGTATATAGAAGAGGATTAGGTTTAGGGCTACGAGTTTAGCCACCAAGGCGATTGAAGCGAACTCGGTTCCCCAGTTATCCCTATCAAGTAATAAGAGTACTCCGCTCAAGGAGAGAGTGGCTCCCAGTAATCCGTCAAGCAGTATTAATACTAGAGCCCAGAAAACTCCATTGGTGGGAATGTTGGGTAGCTCCGCTGCCAAGGATTGAAGATACTGTGTACGCGTGAGGGGATCTGGTGCGACTAACGTGAATTGAAGTAATCTAGTGAAGCTGGGGACACCGAGGAGCACCAGACTTATAATGATCCCGGTTTTCACACGGTTTTTTGAGAGATAGTTATCCTCTAAATGGTTCAGCTGGGTGATTATCTTATCGAATAGATTGGGTTCATCTGATACGGTTTGTAGGGCGTCGCTCTCCACAAAGTCTTGTAGTTCTTTTGCCAAAGTCTTATAGTGGGGGTTCTCGGCTGTCTCCATTATATAGTCGAGGTGTTTTTTCATCTCATTGTGTTCATGGGGATATAGTGAGTGGTCTAGGACATCTTGGAGTATCTCGACTACGGAGTAGAGAGAGCTTCTTACATCCAGATCCTGTTGCTTGTTTATTCTCTGGTAGATTAATACGGTTAGGAGGAAGAAAGCGTATATTATTGGGGCGGCTGCTGGAAAAAAGTAGTCGTTGGTTTGGGTGATGAATTTTCCCACCTCGTCTATGAATAAGCCTACGCCTAAGCCTGATAGGATGGCGGACCATGTGTAAGCCCATCTGTTGGCGTAGAGAAGAGGTAGTAGGCTCGCGGCGTAGAGTATGACTCCACCATAGAGAACATGTGCTATGTGGAGGGTCTGGTTGCCCAACTGCGGGTAACCGGTTAGCTCTAGGATGAGTCTTGTGAGGCTTACGGAGGCGGCGAAGCTGAGGACTGTTAGCTGTAGGTATTTCTCGGCCCCTCTTCGTTGTACGGGTTTCCAGATGCGGCTTATTATCTGGCTCATGGAGAGTTATTTTACTAGAGATATGATAAGACTTTTTGAATCTAAGGTTGCGTTTTTACCTTGAATGGGCCTCTGTTGGGTTGATTGAGTGCCTGTTTGGGTTAGAATCTTTTGTGAAAAGGTCTGTTCCATGGGGTTTCCCCTGGTATTTTCCTAGGAGGTCTGTATAGTCAGTTCTATGTGCTGAGGAATGCATTTTACCCGAGGTTATTTCAGTTTAGAGTAAATGTATGGGTTGGTTTTTTTATTAAGAAACCCTACAAATATCCATAGAACGCAGTGCATAGAAGGAATAACATATAATGAATTGACACCCTTCTTCATCTGCTTATTTGGAGGTGGCCTATTATTCTGTGCCTATTGACATTTGGTTTATCCTAGTGTTTGTGTATGGGAGATCAGTCTAAAAGCAGAAATTGTAGTAATTATCAGTCCTTTATCGAACTCGTATTCAACGATAAAAATCACCGGATACCTAGTTTGCAGAGCCTAAAAATAATGTTAACGCAAAAAGGGGTATAATCTGAAGTAAACTAATATAGGGAGATAATAAACGATAATGAGGAGTTATTTTCGTTCTACTTTCTCTAGATCCACCAAGACAACTATGACTGCATTAGCCATTACTACATCATGGCTTTTGGCCTCTGGTTCAATATCCTCGGAAGGCCAGAGTAATCCACCCTTAACGATGTTGATCCTCCTATTTCCCTCGGGGAGAATACTGAGCACAGCTTCGCCGTCAACAGTATCGGGATTGGGTGTTGCGATGGTTACATCTACCATGAGGGCTTCTTCAAGCTCCTCAAAGCTCCCTATATTGAAGAGAGAACCTAAGCCTATCATGCTGCTGTGACTGATGGCGTCTTTTACGGCTCTCTGCGCGGCTTTGGTCTCATCCTTGCCGTGGAGGTCTACGCCTGTTCCCTGTTCAAGCAAATATCTTCTATAATCTGGCATATCTTGTCTAGTTATCGAAGGTTTGTATGTTTTTAAAGGATTTTTGGCGTTAATGTTAAATGGTATATTGCTTTGTCCATGATTCAAGTTAATGTATGGATGTGTTGAATTGGAGCCTCTGGAGTATCACATAATAGAGAAGATCAAGGCGTTTCTAAACGAGGATATTGGATACGGGGATATCACCAGCGAGACCCTTATCCCCCCTGAACAAATGGCGAAAGGCAGGCTCTACTTCAAAGAACCTGGCATCGTATCCGGGTTAGTGGAGGTAGCTACAGTATTCAAGATACTGAATTGTAGCGTCGAGTATCATAAGAAAGACAGTGAAAGAACGGAAGCAGGAGAAACCCTGTTAACAGTACGGGGCCCCGCTAGGGCGCTTCTCAGAGGAGAGAGACTGGCTTTGAACATCATTGG
>WJJC01000053.1 GCA_014729945.1 Candidatus Bathyarchaeota archaeon | reverse complement strand
GCGTAAGCACGGTAAGAAGAAACGGTACGTGAAGCTGCACTTCGCCGTGAACACCGTGACCCATGAGGTGGTTTCCATGACGGTGTCGACGGATGATGTGCATGACTCCTAGGGTGGCTACTAGCTTGATTGAGGGTGCCGGTAGTAGGGCGGAGGTGGAGGAGGGGCTTGGTGACGGTGCTTATGATTCGGCGGAGATCTATGAGGAATGGTTGTCTGTCCATCAGTACCTCATGGGGTTAAGTATAGTATAGAAGGGGTTCTTGGATTAGTTTTGCGCCCAAATTTTCCTCAATGTAACAAAAGCACCTTATGTTGCATCCAGTGGAGAAATAATCATTTTCTAGTTAATTGATATCCAATCCATAGCAACAAAAAAGGCGAAACAAAAAACGATAAGAAGCCTAGAGCCTATTCAAAACCAGAACGAGAACCTCTTCAAGCTCATCAACAAACCTATAAAACTTGACAGAATCCAGAGGGACAAGCATCAAAGCCTCCTCACTACCCCACTCAAAGAGACCACCATTCATGAGC
The DNA here is from genome assembly GCA_014729945.1 of Candidatus Bathyarchaeota archaeon. The sequence goes on along the minus strand of WJJC01000053.1, from coordinate 2,553 downwards.
AATTTACGTTTAGCAACTAGATTAACACGATACTTTCTGTACAATGATAACATGTGCCTAGTTTTTTGCGTGATACAGTCAATATACTCATCCACATTAAGGCTCAGCTTTTCACTCAACATAAATAAATCAACATAATCTCTAGCCTTAACGCCACGACGAGTAAGTAAAGCACGCACCTTCTCACATAAAATCTCCTTAGGATCATAAGACCGTAAACTCAGATCCTCAAAGTAAGAAGAAGCTTCAGGGTAAAGAGCAACAATCTCCCTACCAGAATCACCCATAACATTACCCGCAACTACCTGTCTATGTGGAAAATACAATAGTTCAACAAAGTTAAACTGCACTTTAACAAAACTATCTAACCCATCAACAGACCGATACCAGAGCTTGAATGTACAAAACCTGTTACTCCCACCAAGCTCAACAAACCGTATATCAGACTTTTTACACTTAAACTCAAGACCCACGTCCCCAGCTACAGCCTCAAGCAAACCACCCAGCTTATCAATAACTTTTGAGAGCTTTCTACGGATCTCCTTCACAGACAACCCATTAAACTCAGCCTGATCACTATAGGTGAAGTCTAGGTCTTCGCTGAAACGATAATATCCCAAGAAACACTTTATGAGACAAGTACCACCCTTGAACAGATACCCTTCCCTGAACCACGGTTCAGCCATCAAACCATGTAACAGACTATGAAGGATAATGTCTTTCTCAAGTAAGTCTCTCCTCTTAATGTCCTGAGATACAACGATTTCGTCTAGGAAATCAAAGCTCATCTAACATCTCCTCCACGAATCTACCGACAGTCAAAGGATAATGTATAGAATAATCAATTAATCTCTCAGAATCCACCATATCCATGTACTCGGAGATGTTCAAAACGGTCTTCTCAGGCGGAACCCCACCATATCGATCCAGATACACCATATCGAGAATTGTCTTCTCAGGGTCACTATAACTCAGCTTAGCTTTAATGACGCCAAATGTTAATAGCTGAGGCTTCACTTTTTTGAAGATAAACTCGTGACCCGCTATACTCATTGAGCTATTTCTCTGGATATTATCATTAATCACATAATCCACGTTGAACCGCTCATGAGTCATATTGTTTAGCACAAGAGCCGTGGATAAGCCATAATACCAGTTTTTCACACCTCTAACAGCTAAACCGCGCGCGACAAGCTCCATGTGACTGTACTTGTTTCTACCAAGATGAACCTCTTCAAGGGATTTGACGTAGAAGATTCCTCTGAAAACTTTAACAAGATGCCCTCTTGGAACAAGGTGTCTAATGGCTGAGTCATACTCTATACCTAGGTTGCTACATAGTTTTTTCAGCTCTTCAGAGGTTGTGAATTCTGTGTTTTCTCGTCGAAGTTTCCTCAGTATCGCATCGGTTTTCATTTAAATCACATAGTAACAAATTTGTTACTTTACAATATAAATCATATCCTGTTATAAACGCCGATGTTTTAAAAAACATAAGCACACACAGAGCGCTCAACCATCCGATCGGGTGAAAAAACCCAGAGACTGTAGACATTGAACAACGAAGAATAAATATTGCTAGCAAAGTATTTACGAAACGAGAAAAAAGAATGGAACCCAAGATAAAACTTCTAATCGAGTAAGTTTGAAAAATTTTAGATGACTTCTAAAATTTTTTAACTCAATTTTCAATCCTTGTTTTAGTGGATCTAGGTCTCGAACAGTATGGTTTTTTCTGTTCTTTTCTGTTTTTAAGCGTTATTATGGCTTCTCTGAAGCGCCTTCCTGTCATCATATGAATTTATTGAACCCTTTAAAAACACATACCTTTTCGAAAAAAATATACTTAGAAAAACCCATTTATGAATATTGAATTGTCAAACATCCGAGCTAACTCTTGAAATACCAGAAACAAGATCAATAAACCCTGCTAAAATTAGGGGATACATTGCATCAAAACATATAGAAAACAGCATATTTCACCAACACACAGGAAACGAACTACATTACAGGTATCCTCTTATTCATTATCATATAATCAATACTACGCCTGTAATAACCGGCTGGCAGGAAGGAGTCCAAGAAACAGAGAAACTCTTCAAACAATTAAGCCACTTGCAGATAGATAATAAAAAAATCTATATACACAGGAAAAAATTTGTAACAAAAAAACAGAAATTCGGAATATCTAACAAAAAAAATAAATACATGTTCATCTCCCCCTGGCTAGCCCTGAATAACAATAACTATCAACGATTCTTATCAACCAGTACGAAATTAAAAAAAGGCTTTCTGGAAAAAATACTCACAGGCAACATACTATCAGCAAGCAAAGGATTAGACTACACAGTTGAAGCCAGGATAAAACCATCTATAATCTATACACAACAAATAAAAACCAAACTAAAAGGAACCCCTCTAGTTGCCTTCAAAGGAGCCTTTGAGGTAAACTTTGACTTACCGGAACTATTTGGAGTAGGAAAAAGTGTTAGCCGAGGATTCGGAGCAGTTAAAAGGATTTGATCAAGTGCAACTCGTAATAAACAACTATGG
>WJJC01000052.1 GCA_014729945.1 Candidatus Bathyarchaeota archaeon | reverse complement strand
TTGAGTGAAGTATAGTATGTTTTTTCTAGGCATAATTATCAAAATACTATCAAGGAGGGAAGGTTAATATAGATTTAGGTAAGAAAAATATACTTGATTGTGTTGGGGGAAGTAAGTCTAAAGGAACTAAAAAACGAAGTAACCCAGTTACGTGTGGATATAAACAGGATATCCGATGCCATAATGGAGCAACGCATAGGAAGCGTTGAGAAGGCAATAGCCTCGAAACATATGAAGGTCTACGCAAACCAAGCATCGAGTTATCTCAAGGACTCTATCCAGAAATGCGTTAATATGGAATGCAGCAGAAATCAGGAATGCCTTGAAACGTTTAAAAACGAGGCAAACACGGTCCTAGGTTCCGTTGAGAGTCCGAGTATAGATGAGGTTTTTAAAAGGATTCATGAAAGATTAACGAGTATTCAATCCGTGATAAATGAGGCTGAGTCCAAACCCTGTAGGACATGTTACTCGAATCTAAAGGACCTGATTGTTGAACAGGAGAGGAATCTAAAGCAGATAATAGGAAAAGAATCAGAGACAAAGGGTTCTACTAAAGTACAAGTTGATTTATTGATTGATAGAGTACTCAAGCCATTATCCCATCAAGCGAGGCTCAGGATAATAGCAACTCTAGGGCAGGGTAGTGCAGGATTCTCTGAGTTGTCTAAAGTTACGGATATGCGTGGGGGCCATTTGTCGTTTCATATTGAGCAACTTGTGGATTCAGGTCTGGTGTCCCAGAGTGGAAGGAAGGGAGAGTATGTGATAACGGGTATTGGGTTGGAAGTCTTGGAGAAATTAAGGGCCATAAATCTACGTTGACGAGATAATTCACTATTATGCTTAAGTGGTTTCTTGGTGTTAAAGTGTGTAGGTAGGTTTATGTCTTATCGCGATAATTACGTGTTAACGATGTTTGATACTTTCCTTTTGATTATGGGCTTCTTCCTCATTGGTTGGACTATGATTCTACTGCTGGTTACGTTTGTTCCCCAACTATTATCTAAGAAGAGAGCTAAATAATTATTAATTACTAGTTTGCTTGAAGAGGCCCTAACAGTTTTTAATAAACTTAGGATAGATTTTTTGTACAGGTTTGAGAAGTTATCAGGTAACTGGTTTATGGAGACTGAGATGTAGGTAAGGTAAACGTAAAGGTGGATCCTTTGTTTCTGCCCCGAGACTCAGCCCATATCTCCCCACAATGTAGCTCAATGATACCCTTGCATATACTCAAACCGAGCCCTACACTCCTCTCAGTAACCACTGGACGTTCGATGTCTGGGAAGGGGTTAAACAGTTTAGGAATGTCCTCCTCGGTGAGGCCAACGCCCTCGTCCGTAATAGAGAGTTTTATCTCATCATTCACGGTTTCAGCCTTTACCCGTATTCTGGATCCTTTGGGGCTATACTTTGAGGCGTTATCAATGAGATTAACCAAGACCTGCATTAAACGAGTGGGATCGACCACGATTGTAGCATCCTCCACATGTAATTCCAGTCTTTGTTCCTTGGATTCTAGAATGGGTCTTAACTCTGTGCATGCCCTTTGAACGAGGCCCTGGAGTTGAAGTTTTCTTAAATTAAGTTCTATGCGTCCTGACTCTATTCTTTGAATGTCCAGCAGATCCCGTGTTAAGGTTTCGAGTCTCTCCGTGTTGCGTTGGATAACGTAGAAGTATTTAGCAAGGCTTGGGTCGGTTTCAGGGTTTATCTTTGCGCTCGCTAACTCGGTGTATCCCTTGATACTGGTTAATGGGGTTCTAATCTCATGAGTTGCGGTCCGGATGAAGTTGGTCTTCATCTCCTCTAATCGTTTGGCTTGTTCGGCTCTCTCTCGTTCGATTATTATCTGTCTCTCGGCTTCTCTCGTAGCCTCTTCGCGCATCATACGTTCAAGGTTTGATGCTACGTGTTGGGCCATGACTTCTACCAGTACTTTATCTCCATCTGTGAAACTATTGGTTGACACGTTCTCTAGATTAATTACGGCAACTACTTTTCCATCGGCTTTCACGGGGACTGCTAGCTCAGATAATGTCTGAATACCATCAACATAAGCCTCTATATAATTAGGATCTATTCGTGTATCACAGACAAGTTGAGACTTTCCTGTGTTTACAGCTCTTACAACTACTCCGGATCCGTCAATGGGCAGGGTGGTTACCTCTTCAATGTCAATGCCTTTGGCGTATACTGCTTTTACGCAGTCGTCTTGTATTACATCAAAGGAACCCTGTTTAAAACCCAGAATATTTTCTAGAATGCTGAAAGTTGATTCACCGATCTCCTCATAGCTTGTGGCTATTGCTAGTTTGTGTGCATGATTGTGTAATGCCTCAAGACTTTGGATGTATCTTAGGTTCTTCTCATATCCACGTAGTCTCTGTAACGCTGATACGATGTGATTGACGAGAAGCTCAACAAGTCGGATGTCTTCTTGACTGAAGGCGTGAAGCTCTGTGTCTTCTATGTTAAGTATGGCCACTACCTTGTTGTCTACTTTTATTGGAACAGCTAAGTCTGAAAGATGAACCTTTTCTTCATTGAAATATCCTGAAAGATAATCTGGATCGAGTCGCGTGTCTTCTACGTACTGGGTTTTTCCCGTCTTCACCGATCTAACCGTTACCCCAGGCCCATCTAGACTGAGTGTGTTACAGGTATATTCCTCTGCTCCAGATGCTTTAATAAACTCTAAGCTGCCTCCTTTTACTACTCCGAAAGAAGCATAGGAGAACCCAAAGACGTTTCTTAAGGCATTTAATGATATATCTGCAACCTGATCAATGTTTTCAGCTTCTACCAACTTGGTGGAATGTCTGTGAAGCGTCTCCAGTTGCTCTCTATATCGACGCTTCTCCTCTGTTGCTTGAATGTTTTTCATGGCCGCCGCCACGTGTTCAGCCATTATCTCTACGAGGTTTGCATCGAGGGAGGTAAAAGCGTTTAGTTTACTGCTCTCTAGGTTTATTACTCCTTTTGAATCTCCATCCACAATGATGGGGACATCAAGTTCTGAAAGTGTTTCTTCGTTCTCTACTCGTCCATTAATATAATTCTGGTCCGCTCTTACATCGGGTACTAATTGGGTGAGTCCTGTGTTTACGGCGCGGGTAGTTATCCCGGCTTTGTCGAGCGGTATGGTGGGGGTGGTTGTGGGGCCCATTAATTCTATGAAGTGTATCACGTTTTTCTTTACTACGCCGAAGGCTCCGGTACTGTGATGGAGTATTCTGCGCACAGATTCCATGGTGAGTTCTGCGATCTCTTTTATTGATGTGCATGTATCTACCTCTGCTCCGAACCGATTCAGAGATCTCAACCGTTCCTCGTATCCTTTTCTCTCATTAATAGCTGTGATGCCATGAATAGCTGATGCAACATAGTTTGCGAGGAGTTCAACCAGTTTTACATCATTCTCGTCGAAGTCATCTACTTGTCTACTCTCAAGGTTGATAATGAGTTTAACTTGATTGTCGATGATTACTGGTACTACAAGCTCTGAGAAATTATACTCCTCAACACCCTCTAGTCTCACATAGTCAGGGTCAAGTCGGGTGTCTTTTACGAGTTGCGTTGATTCTGTCTTGACCGCTCTTACGGTTACTCCTTTCTCATCTAGAGATAGTATAGGTTCTCCTGTGGGTGTTACGCCTGTGAAACGCGTGTAGTATATCTTGTTTTCTTTTACCTCTCCGATTCCAGCCCAAGGATATTTCAAAATCTCTATGAGAATATTTTGGGTTATATCGTAGACTTCTTCAAGGGCCTCAGCAGTGGATAGTTGTATTGCACCCTTGTGCATGTTCTCAAGTTTGTCCCTATAGCTCTGGGTGTGGAGAGCGGCTGAGACATGGTCACACAAGATAGAAACTAGATTGATTTTTTGATCAGTGAAAGCTTTTCTTGTAGGTTCCTCGATGTTTAATACTGCTACGGGTCTACCATGTAGCTTTATTGGATATGCGTATTCGGATAATGAAGGCGGTTCATTTTTCCTTGTACCTTCGACATAGTCTGAATCAAGAGATGTATCTTGTACAAGTTGAGGCGTGCCTTTGTTGACAGCACGTGTAATTACACTAGGCCTATCCAAGGAAAGTTCTTCTATTACTCGATCTGGATACGCAGAATGAAAGACTATTTTGCCCTCTTCTATGGTTGAGAATGACACTCGTTTACAACCGAGGATTTGAGATACTGCAGATACTGTGGTATCAGCTATCTCCTGTCTGCTGTTTGCAGCTGATAACCTATCTGAGAGCCTGTGTAATTGCTCAAGCCTCTTATTATATCCAACTTCCTCAGTTATATCACGTGAGATCAACCCCACGCCTGACCCTGCCTTGAAAGCTTTGAGGTTAAAGACCCGGTCGTCTCCTCTGGGGGAGGGCACCTGTTTAAACTCTATGGGGATACCTGTTGATGCTACTTTTTTATACGCATTTAATCGAGACTTAACATCGTTCCCGGGATTCATCTCCATTAAGGTTTTTCCAATTGTTTCTTCTCTTGTTAAACCCGCCTGAGTTAACCATGTTTGACTGGCCTCTTTCACTCTTAGGTCGCTATCTAGTAGAAGGAATCCGTCTGTGGCGGACTCCATGAAGGCTCGTAGCTGTTCTCGATTTCGTCTTAGTAATTCTTCTTGTTTTTTCTGTTCAGAGACATCACGTCCAACTATGCCGAGATAGTCACCTACCTTAAAGGCCTTAAAGTTCAGTTTTAAACCGCGTTCGGGTATATCTCGTGCATCAAGGTATTCGATTGGTTCATCGGTTTCTAATACTCGTTTGTATCCCTCATATCGTTCTGAATCAGTAAGATCAGGGAATACATCAAGAATATGTTTTCCTATATATTCTTCTCTTTTTCGCCCTGTGTATTCAAGTTCAGTGTTGTTTACCATGACGTAGCGCATATCCCCGTCGAGGATGGAGAAAGCATCTGTGGCGGAGTCTATGAAGTCTTTTAATAACTCATTGCTTTTTCTGAGTTCTTCTTCCAGTCGTACTTGTTCACTGATGTCACGGGCGATGGTGAGGCTGGATGGCACATCATCCCAGATTATTCTTGAGGCGTGAAACTCCACGTCCAATACTTTTCCATCTTTTCGTAACATCTTACATCTATATTGGCTTGGGGGGTTACCGCCTGCTCGTCTCTCCGCCGCGTATAGATTTGCCAGCTCTTGGTAGTCTGGGTGGATGAAGTTTAATGTGGATTTACCGATTGCTTCCTCTGAACTGGATAACCCTAGAAATTCTACCCCTTTAGGGTTGATGAATACTATTCCTCCTTGGTTGGTTACGAGGATCAAGTCCGGGCTTTTTTCGAATATGGCTTTGTACCCGCGTTGAAGTCTGTTTCTCGTGGTTACATCTCTTAATAGGGCATAACTTGTTAGTCCATTAATGTCGAGGGGCGTAGATAGTACCTCTATTTCTCTTTCTCCACTAGGGGTATGGATAGTTGTGGTGTGATTATCTGGGACTCCTAGTAATGTTTTTTGAGTTCGTCGGATGTCTTCCTCCGGGTTTTCTGTGAATTCATATATCTCTCTACCGATGAGTTCTTTTTCTGTGAGTTGGAAGAGATCAAGAGCTGCTTGGTTTGCGTTGATTATGGTGGTCTTGTTGAGAAATATGATTGCTTCTCTTATGTGTTGGAAGAGTATCTTGTAGAGCGTCTCCGAGTATTCTTTGATCATTGAGGTTGGACCCTCTTGTAGAGTGAATTTGAGTCCATTAAGAGTTTATCCCGTTTTTGATACCTATTATTCCTACATATATGGTTCTCCTTGGAATAATAACTGCTCTGATGGTTCTGTATCATTTTTAGTAAACTGCAAGCTCTTTCGTACTTAATCAGATCAATTAGGATTAGGGATCAAAATATTGAAGAAAATAGGTTAAGATGAGGCTTAATCATTTGAAATTGGGATAGTTTATCTTTAAATTCTTAGAAGTGTATTCTTATTTATGGTTGATCTGCTTGAAGAAATTCTTAACTCTAATAAAAGAATAAGGATGGTTGTTTCTCTAAACACACCTATGGGTGAAAGCGAGAGAGTTTCAAGAAAAGATCTGGATTCTATTGAACTGGACGATGACTGGAATTTCCTCAACATAACTGCAACTGCAATGATAACTATGTTTCAGAAATATAATGAAAAGTTTGGTGAACTAATCATGTCTGGAGCCTGTATGGAAAAGGTAAATTTCTTCTTTTTTAAGAAAAACGAAAAAATCATACTAGTTTCTACTGACCCAGGACCTATCTCAGAGATCCTTGAAGATATTCAGAAATTCATTGAAACTAGATAATGTCTAGTTTTCCTTGTTCCTGAAGAAAAGTTCTGGTAGTACCAAGAACCCTGTTAATGATATTCCGAATATCCAAGCCCAGTCCTGCAGCGTTAGGGGAACGGTGTGGAAGACGTTTTGCAGGAAGGGTACATAGCTAAGAGATATGGTCAACAGGCCTCCTATTAGGGTAGCTGCTAGCAGGTATCTGTTGTTGAACCCTGTTCGTAATACGTTGTGGTTCTCCGATCTACAGTTCCATACTACAACTAACTCGAATATACATGCCTGCATGAAAGCGGTTGTTCTTGAGGCCGCCAGAGAGGCGCCCTGTATTAAGTATTTCCAGATAAATGTGGCCGCTGTGCTGCCTGACTGGAGGACTACATAGGCAGCTATGAAAAGGTACATGCCATGGAGTATCCCCTCTTTGGGGTCTCGGGGTGGTATAGACATGAGATCATCTGTAGGTTTATCCATGCTCAGAGCTATGGCTGGACCTCCATCGGTTACAAGGTTTAACCAGAGTATCATTACAGGTAGGAAAGGCATAGGTAGCCCCGCTAGTACGAAGCTTGATATAACTATCATCTCATCAAAGTTGCTGGATATCATGAACCGCATGAATTTACGTATGTTATCATAGATGATTCTGCCCTGTTCTACTGCTCTTACTATTGAGGCGAAGTTGTCGTCGGCGAGCACCATGTCCGCTGCTTCCTTTGAGACATCTGTACCTTTGATTCCCATTGCAACTCCTATGTCCGCTGCCTTGATAGCTGGGGCGTCGTTAACTCCGTCGCCAGTCATAGCTACTATATTGCCCTTCGATCTCAGAGCTTGTGCAATGCGAACCTTATGTTCTGGGCTAACCCTTGCATAGACTGAAACTTTGTCAACTATATCGGATAGTTCAGCATCGGTCATTTCGGATAGCTCCATTCCTGTAACTGAGTCACTATCACCCTCTGTGATTATGCCTACTTCCCGGGCTATGGCTACTGCGGTATCTTCATGGTCTCCGGTGATCATTACTGGGCGTATTCCTGCTTTCCGGCAGAGTTCTATTGCTGCCGGTACCTCTTCTCGGGGTGGGTCCATCATACCCATTAATCCGATGAATATTAGATCTGATTCTGTTTCCTCTTGTTGGTATTCGTCTTGTTTTTCTGTTTCTTTATACGCAAAGGCAAGGACTCTCAGGGCTCTTTCCGCCAATTCCTCAACCTTGTCCTTGATTTCTTCTCTGTGTTTTTCTGTTAACTCTTTAATTGCACCATTGCTGTATATCTGATTGCTTTTTTCTAGTATTACCTCTGGAGCGCCTTTTGCGTATACTCTTAACCCGTTTTCTGTCTCGTTAATGGTACTCATCATCTTGCGGCGTGAGTCAAAGGGGAGCTCCCAGACTCGTGGGTTCTCTTTTTCAACTTTTTCGGGTATTAGCCCTGACTTAACGGCGGCTATGAGGATGGCGCCCTCTGTTGGATCTCCTGTGATGTATGGCCCGATCTCTGGGTCCTCAACTATTGATGAGTTGTTGCATAGTAGACCCGTTTTGAGTATTAACTCAAGTTCGAAGTTTCTTCGTGGCTTTATTTTATCTCCATTTTCTATGAATTTACCGTCTCTTGTGTATCCTTCTCCAGTTATGTCTATGCTGTTATTCTCTGTCTCTACTTGTCTAACTGTCATCTCATTCTTCGTTATGGTGCCTGTTTTATCACTGCAGATTACGGTGGTTGTACCCAAGGTTTCAACTGAGTTCAGTTTGCGTACGATGGCGTTTTGTCTTGCCATTCGTTGGGCCCCAAGGGATAATGTGATTACAAGTACAGTTGGCAATCCTTCTGGTATGGCACTAACGGCTAAACTTACTGCGCTGAGGAACGAGTTGACTAAACTAATGCCATTCAGATAGTCTACTATGAATACCATTATACATCCTATGAGGGCTATTACGCCTAGTTGTCTTCCCAGTTTCTCTGTCTTCTTTTTTAGTGGTGAAGTTTCTTCCTCGATAGATTGTATCATCTTGGCGATGTTTCCGAACTCGGTTGACATCCCTGTGGAGGTTATTATGGCCTTACCGCGTCCATAAGTGGCATGGGTCCCCATGTAAACTATGTTAGTTCTTTGGGCGAGTGAGGTTTCTTCTTTGATTAGTTCAGGTTTTTTTGTGACGGTTGTTGATTCTCCGGTAAGGGGAGATTCATCTATTTTGAGGTTAACTGCGTTAGTAAGCCGTGCGTCTGCAGGGATCCTGTCGCCTTCCTCGATTACAAGTATATCTCCGGGAACTATCCTGTCAGCGGGTATCTCCTGGATTGTATCGTTTCTTATTACTTTGCACTTAGGAGAGACCATTTGTTTTAACGCCTCAACGGCTTGTTCAGCACGGTATTCCTGTATGAAACCTATAATGGAGTTTAGTACTACGATGATTAGAATAACAGCCATATCTGTGTACTCGTGAAGGATGAAGCCTGATACTGCAGCAGCAGCTATTAGTATCAGGATTAGGATGCTTTTGAACTGGTTTACGAATATCTCTAATGCTGTGGTTTTCTTTTCTTCCACCAGTTCATTTGGACCATATTTCTTGTATCTTTTTTTGGCTTCGTCTTCGGTTAATCCTTCTTCTCTTGTTTCTAGTTTTTGGTAGGTTTCTTGAGTAGAGTATCTATAAAATTCAACATCATCTGTGGGGGAACCATTTCCCTCGGGAGCGTCATCCAATCTTTATCCGGTTTCTCCTAATGTCAATTGTAAAATCTCCGATATCTATTAAATCTATCGTAAGTTCAAATTGCTTTTATATGAAAGACTTGGTGGTGTTGAAAGCCACTTCACCACCCCCTAAGGGGTTTATTTTTAGTTGGTGTGTTCGTACATTATCGGTAATGTGTGTTCTTCTTTGAAGACTTCTAGGGCGATGGCTACGTTTATGTCATTAACACCGTGTATATTTCTTATTTTGTTTAGTGTTTCTCCTAGATGTTTTCTATTGTAAGCTCTTAGTTTTATCATTAGATCGTATTGGGCTGTGGTGCCATAGACCTCCACTATCTCAGGAATGTTTGTCAGATTTTTTGCTACATCTCCATATAGCTCTGCGCCTGTTTCTACACCTATTATGGATAGTTGTGTGCAACCTATAGCTTCGTCTTTGATGATTGTTGTATATTGCTTTATGATACCTTCTTCTTCCATTTTTTTGACTTTATCATGTAGGGTCGAGCTAGGTATGCTAGTGTTTTCAGAGAGTTCCCGGTAGCTCATTTTAGCGTTTTTTTGTAGTTCATCGAGTATTTTTATGTCTGTTTTTTCCAGTTTCAAGCCAATCGATTGAATACTTATCCGAGTGGTATATATTGGGTTCGGAAATAATACAATGAATGATTTGTTATGCTGATGCATTCTTAGATCTTTGATCATATCGGAAAGAATGAATTGCAGATGTAGCAGCTCTTTAAATAAAGACTAAGTGATTTTAGGTTATATTAGTTAAAAACAGGGAGCTCCAAATATAAGTACTCTGGGGAAACTAGCAACATCAATATGGTCAAAATCATAGCATAGACATTCCAAAGGTAGCTAAGTGGTTCTGATTAATGATTACGATTTTCTTCTAGTGTTGGATTTTGGAAAAGTAGGGGTACATTGCCTTCAACTAATTTAGTAACATATATCCTGTCCAGTATCTATTCACGGTTCAAGGTTAAAAAAGAAGACCAGCGTTCAATTCAGTTGGTTGCAAGGTTATAGGTGGGATAGGGCATTTTTAAAGTCGTTTTCTAGATCGGAATAATCCTCTATACCTATGCTCGCCCTCACCAAGTTCTCGGTGATACCCACTTTGAGTTGCGCCTCCTTTGAGAGCCCACCATGTGTGGATATACATGGAATGGTGGCGATGGTATCGACGCCCCCCAATGAGGTGGCGAGCTTTACCAACTCTAGATGGTTAAACAAGTGAGTGATAGCATCCAATCCACCTTTCACCTTAAAAGAAACCATACTTCCAAAGCCATGCATCTGCTTCTTAGCAATGTCATGCTGAGGGTGACTCGGTAAACCTGGATAATATACTCGCTCAACCTTGGGACTTTCCTCTAGGAACTCAGCCAATGCTAATGCGTTAGCGTTCATGCGTTCAATACGCAGGGACATCGTTTGCATGCCTGTAATCAACAAGAAAGCGCCAAAGGGGTCTAAGGTCTGACCATAGTCGCCCCTCATATGTTTGATTGCTTTAATGTGTTTCTTTGTGCTTATAGCTGCGCCGCATACAACGTGGTGATGCCCTGAGAGAGACTTGGTAGCGCTCTCAACCACTATGTCTACCCCCAGATCTAATCCACGCTGGTTTAATGGAGAAGCAAAAGTATTATCCAGAATAGTGGTTACGCCGTGATCTCTGGCGATCTCTGTAGCTTTTTCTATATCCACCAGTTTCAGCAAGGGGTTCGTAGGTGTCTCTAGGTAGAGAAGCCGAGTCTTTTCATTGATCAAATCCTCTACTTCATCTATTCTCGCTGCGTTAAAGAAATGGCTCTTTACCCCCCTCATCTCGGGCATGGTCTTGAATAAGCGAAAAGTCTCACCATAGAGATCGTTCTGAGCTATAACCTCATCCCCGTTCCTGACTAGACTGTTTATGGTAGCGGTTATGGCGCCCATCCCGGCTGAAAACACTGCTGCGTCTTCTCCCCCCTCAAGGGCGGCGATCTTCTTCTCGGCTGCGCGCTGGGTGGGGTTTCCTGTGCTTGTATATGTGTAGCCTTTTTTCTTGTGACTGTATAATTCGATTAGCTCAGGTACGTCTGGTATTGAGTAGGTTGTGGTCTGGTAGATGGGAGTTACGACGCTGCCCCATGAAGGGTCTGTCTCTGTACCTGAGTGCACACACTTTGTTGAAGATCCAAATTCATCTTTCTCGGTCAATAAATTCACCTATAGTTAGGGATATTAGGCCTGCCTAAATATAATACTGTTTACATTCAAGAACCCACACCAAAAAACGCCTAGCATCAACCTAAAACAAACCATGTATAAAACAGGGGCATAAACAAAAAGCACAATATTAAACACAATAAAACATCTAAGTACATATGAAATGTCCAAAATGTGATGGCGATATGGTGCCAGGTGAAGCAAGGGTAACAGACATATCACCCCTAGGAAAAGGTTCTATGAATGGAATCATGACAATACCCGGCGCAAGTTTCCCGCATGGAAGCGACAACATACGAGATGCTGAGATGTCCTGGCATGAAAAGACGGGAAAGATGACAGGATGGTTAATTAAAAGAGAAGAAGAAAAAGTATTGTCCATCAAAGGTTATCGTTGCAAGAAATGCGGCTACATAGAGCTTTACGCAAAAAAATGAAAAGTGGGATTATTTACCTATCACTATACCGCTAGGATCAATATCTTCCCGTAGAAGAATTAGTTCCTCATCTGTAGGAGGGCCCGTGGAACGCACGTCCTCGGGCACTAAAAGATCAAAACCAGTGTTATCCAACACAGTCTCAACAGATACCCCGGGGTGAATCCTCTGGAGAAGCATCTCCTTGGACGCCTCATGGAACCCCATCACTCCAAGCTGAGTGATAACCCGGTAAGGACCTGTCTCACGGGGTAACCCGGCTTTTTCACGGGCACCGGGACCATTAAGGTAACCAGGGGTAGTCAGGTAATCCAGCTTCTCGACGAATCGTAGTTTATCATGTCGCATCAATATTATAGTGCGTGAGCATAGACTTCCCACATCGTTAGCTCCTCCGCTACCAGGTAAACGCACCTTAGGTTTATCATGATCACCTATCACCGTGGTGTTAAGGTTACCATACTTGTCTATCTGAGCCCCACCTAGGAAGCCATAGTCAACCAACCCTGCTTGAGCCAACCCCATGGCATAGTCCATGCTGGAGGCTATCACGGCTTTATGGAAGGTTCTGCTGTCACCTACACTGATAGGGATAGTGGGTAATTTTGGACCGATACCTCCTGCTTCAAAAACGATTAATAGATCCGGAGCATGTAATCTCTGTGCCAGCATTGTGGCTATAATGGGTAACCCGGTACCCACGAAGATAGATTTACCGTTCTCAAGTTCTCTGCTAGCGGCGCATGCCATTAGCTCAGTTGTATTGTACTCCATTTCTAGCTCCTCCACGGCGCCCGTAGGGGCACCTCAAGATTCTCAAGCCTAGCGAGATACACCATCTTCTCCAAACCACCTATGCGTTCTAGGTACTCTTCCTGACTCTCGACTCCATAGATATATTTGTCCAAGTACTCCTGTACACCTGCCTCACTTCTGCTCAGTTTGAGCCATTCAGCCATATGCTCCTCGTCGCTATAATATAACCCGGGCATATTACCTGGATGCGAGCCAAACTTTGAGTCCACCACAGCGTCCACTAGAAAGAAAGGTATAGCAGTCCTATCCGGATGATCTATTATCTCCTCATGAGGTATAATCTCTTCTGTGGTTACAATCAAACGCTTCGCGGCCCGTGATAATTCAATATCCTCTATTGTGGTTCCATCAATCTGGCAGTTACCAAACCGATCACAACGATGCACGTGAATAAAAGCAAAATCAGGGTAACAAGCCGGTATCAAAGTAATGGGATCACCGGTGAAGGGGTCTTCCACAATCTTTGAACTACTATACTTGAAGGTGTCAGTGCCCATCATAATACGGGCTGGTAACCAAGGTAACCCCATGGAGGCAGCCTTAAACCTCCACTGGAAGGCTGCGTTACTCAGCTCTGCCACAATCTTTACTTTGCCTGACTCGGTCGCTCTTCTGCCGCATGGGGATAAGCCACGGAGTTCGTGTCCGTGAGCATAGGCGCATTCAATACGATCCACCACGTCTCCACCGATCAATATATCCACATCATGGACACTGGTCTTACCTGCCATAGTCAAGTTTCTTCTACGCTGTCTGATTAACTCATAGATGCCCTGCATACTGAGTCTGATGTGCCCGAATCCACCCATGGCGAAGTAGTCTCCATCCCGAGTATACTCCCCCACGGCGTCCCTCATTGATACTCGTTTATCGGTGAGTATACGAGACTTTTTCTCCCTCATCCATTTACGTGCATCATCGGGACTCATCCAGCCACATAATTCACCATGGCCCTCATCTAAAACATTCATAGAGCAATATATGGGGAATGAGGACTTGATGTTTTCCCCAAAAGCCTAGTATATTTCCCGGTCTCCGCTCCAGAGAAGCTTGTTCAACGAGATAAGGTATTGATCTCTCCAAGCCTCAAGCTCCTCAAGACTCATATCCCCCACCAATTCATCGACCCCCTGTACTGCTTTGTCCTTGACGCCCTCAGGAAACTCTGTCCAATTCGCCATATCCTTTAGCCATTCCTGTTTCTTAACCCCGATGTGGTCCATAAGATACTCAATGCCACCTTCGCCTCCTCCCAAATGATATGTTAAATAGGGGCCCATCATTGCCCATCTGATACCTGGTCCAGCCATGATAGCCTTGTCGACGTCCTCAACTGAGGCAATACCACGATTCACGATGTCCAGCGCCTCCCTCCATAATGCCACTGATATCCTGTTGGCGATGAAACCAGGGGCCTCCTTCTTTAATACCACGGGAACCCGGCCAATATCGTCCATCAATTTATACGTCCAGTTAATAGTCTCCTTACTGGTATAGGGACTGGGACTCAGTTCTACCAAGGGAATAAGATGCACAGGGTTCCACGGATGAGCCACTATCGCCCGCTCCGGGTGATTCTTCATATCTTGCCCGATCTCGCTCATCATATATCCCGAGGTGCTGCTAGCCAGTACCACATCCTCAGGCGTCAACTTATCCATCTTGGCATATAGTGAACGTTTAACATCTAGACTCTCATAAACAGACTCTGTTACAAAATCCACGCCTCTTAGGGCATCCTCAAGACGGGTAGTAGTGGTTAACTGTATCTCAGCTTTATTTTGTTTCTGGGCTAGTCCCGCTTCAACCAATACATCCATGTGGTGATATATCCGTTTAACAGCCGTCAATAGTTTTTCTTTTGATACATCCTGTAAAACTACATGGTATCCGTGTAATACATAAAGCGCAGCCCAGCTCTGCCCGACTAAACCAGATCCAATACACGCTATCTTTTCAATACCTTCAATCATACCAATTCATACCCCCAGAAGGCTTTCATATTTTCCCCATAGTTATCATTAAATTACTATAACAAGACATTAAACCATGTCAGGTAAACATATTTTCTCACGTGGATCAAGTAGACTCCACGAGATGGTGAAAGGAGAAGGGATCTATCTCTGGAACAAGGAAGGAAAAAAGTACATTGATGGAAGCAGTGGCCCTATCTGCGTCAACATTGGGCACGGCGTGGAAGAAGTAACAGAAGCTGTCAACAAGCAAATGAAGGAAGTGAGCTATGTTCATAGCAGTCACTTTACCACGAAATCAGTGAAAGACTGCGCAGATAAATTAGCTGAACTCGCCCCGGATACACTTAACTATGTGTTCTTTAGCTGTGGGGGTTCGGAGGCAACTGAGTCAGCGGCCAAGATGGCTCGACAATATCATCTGCTAAACGGGGAGCCTAAACGAAGTAAAATCATAGCTAGGTGGCAGAGCTACCATGGAAACACATTAGGATCATTAAGTATGTCGGGAAACATTGCACGTAGAAAAAGATACGTGCCTATGTTACTCGATGTTCCTCATATTCCACCGGCTTACTGTTATCGATGTTGGTATGGTAAGACCTGTGATACATGCGACCTTGAATGCGCTCATGCACTTGATACTCAGATCAAGGCAACAGGTCCAGAATATGTGTCAGCGTTCATAGCGGAGCCGCTGGTGGGCGCTACTCTAGGCACGGTTCCAGCACCACCAGGGTATTTCCAGATAATACGTGAGATATGCGATAAACATGGAGTATTATTCATCGCAGACGAGGTTATGACCGGACTTGGCAGGACAGGCAAAATGTGGGGAATAGATCACTGGGATACTATCCCTGATATTATAGCCACAGCCAAGGGTCTAGCAGGGGGATACTTACCTCTTGGAGCTACAATAGCCAGCAACAGGGTTTACGATGCTTTCGATGAGCCGTTCGCACATGGACACACATATGGTAGCCACCCGGTGGTCTGTGCAGCTGGATTAGCTGTGCTTGAATATATGGTTAAACATAATCTAGTTGAAAACTCTAGAAAAAACGGGGAATATCTCCACAATAAACTGGAAACTTTAAACGACAACCCAACCGTGGGAGACATCAGGGGCATGGGATTATTCGCCGGCATCGAGTTCGTGAGAGACAAGGAAACTAAGGAACCCTTTGATCCAGAGATAAAATACTATGATAAAGTAGTGGAGCAATGCTACGAGAATGGGCTATTAATATACCCGGGAGTAGGTACCATAGACGGTGTAAAAGGCGACCACATACAGGTCGCGCCACCCCTCATAACAACTAAAGAGGAAGTAGACGAGATAGTAAAAATCCTCACAGAATCCATAAACCAAGTGGAGGCACAACTTCTCTAAACCAAGAGGATGCTCAGATATGAGTAAATTAATCATCACCGCGGCCATAACCGGCGGAGAACCGGTGAGCCGCGATATGACACCATATGTTCCGACAACGGTTAACGAGGTTACAAAGGAAGCCATCAAGTGTTGGAAAGCCGGAGCCAGCATTGTCCACCTACATGCAAAAGAACCACACAGGGAACCCCCACCCGGACCCCAATCCAGTTCTAGGAGCATATGTGGAGAAAATACATAGAGAAACAAACCTAATCTGTAACGTCACCACGGGTGGAGGCAGACAGGCAACGGATGAAGAACTGGATAAGATGATAGAGCAGAGATGTATACTGGGACAAGAAATGATGCTCATAAATCTGGGTACCATCAACCTCTGGACACCACCATACAAGGGAGTTTTCATGAACCAAACCCCACGAATAAAAAGATAGACCAAATACATGAATGATCACGGTATCAAACCAGAGCTGGAGATATATGACACGGGAATGATTAACACAGCCAAGCTACTAAGTGCTCAAGGCGTCTTCAAACAACCCATACATCTACAATTCGTAATGGTGGGGAGAACGGATTTCTCACCCACCCAAAAACCTTTGTCTACTGTGTTGAAGAAATATAACCGGAGTGGACTTGGAGTCTATGCAGTCTCGGCAGAACAGAGCTACTCATGTGTAATCTCGCCATGACTATGGAGGACACACACGGGTTGGAATGGAGGATAATATATACCTACGAAAAGGAGAGCTATTGAAGAGTAACGCACGACTCTTAGAGAGAATAATAACCATCGCTGAATCTCTGAATATAGAGGTTGAGTCTCCGGATGAGTCTATGAAAATACTGGGATTAACTGGAAGCTCCTAGTCCTCATATACGGTGGAATAACCTAGCAAGATTGACCCCCGGTAAACACAGAATGTAAATAATTCCTTTTCATTATTTGAATAAAAATCCAATTAATCATATCGTTCACTCAATGAGACATATAGCCAACTAAATAACACCAACTCACACCCGAGGAAAAAATCCGGGCCTCCACCGACCGTCAACAACACAGAACTTATCACCCCAAAACCAATACCCAAATTATGAATAAGCCAAGAACCAGAAAAACAAAACCACTAAATAACCTCAACCAAACCCAATACCTCACGAAACTAATAAAAAACGAACCAAAACCTAGAGACCACCAAACCAAAAGAGACAAAACAATCTGGTTCATATACGAACATAACAATATCCATGAACAAGACCTAGAAGGCATCAATCGTATGATCCTCTACGAACTATGGAAAAACGGTCAAGAAAACATCAAAGAAGACACCATAAACGGAAAATACACACTAAAAACCCACATCACTCAGCATAAAAACATCTAGACTACAATATACTAATAAAACAAATAACCACCATGGGAAATATATTCGCAAAACAATACACTCAAGAAAACATACCACCAGAAAAAATAAACTATAACATAACACAGTCCTTGGTATCTTTAAATAACTTAACTGAAAAACATTAAACACAATGAAAGACGCACTCACATTACTAAAAACTCGAAGAAGCATCAGAAGATACAAAGACAAACAAGTAGAAGACGAAAAAATAGAAAAATGCCTTGAAGCCGCAAGATGGGCCCCCAGTGCATCAAATAAACAACCATGGGAATTCCTAATCGTAAAAGACAAAAAAACACGAGAAAAACTAGCAGACATACATCCCTACGCACGATTCACTGCAGAAAGCCCAGTAGTATTCATACCACTAACAAACCCCAAGATCCATGAAAAATACCATATCTCAGACACAGCTCTAGCAACACTCCAATACATGATAGAAGCCCACAGTATAGACCTAGGAACATGCTGGGCAGGAGTTATTGGTTCCTCATTTGAGCCAAAAATTAAGGCAATGCTCAACGTTCCAGACCATCTCAACGTTCTAGGGCTAATAGCAACAGGGTATCCGGACGAAGAACCCACCAAGACGAGAAAAGAACTAGAAACCCTAGTTCATTACGAAAAATACGGGAAAAAATAATCCCTTTTTATCTTGATCTAGGATATGTTTGTTGAGTTAATATCTATGCTGAAGAAGACTCGTATAGTCAACAGACCCATAGACAAATGGAATCATATCAAATAAACAGAAAAAACGCTTTCCCTTTTTGATTCCGAGCCCCTTGGAGTAAAACACAGAACAGCCTCGCTACAAATTAGCAGATAAAGAGCGTTAAATCAAGAAATTCCACTATAAAATCCATAAAGCACCGCCCCCAATAAGAGGTATGACAGTTATTACGCTGTTAACAGATTACGGAATCAGAGACAGTTATGTAGCGGAAGTGAAAGGTGTAATCCTCGGTATAAACCCCGAAGCCAGCATCATAGATATTAGCCACGACATAGGTAACTACGATATCACCACCGGAGCATTTCACCTAGCCCGATCAGTACCATATTTTCCAGAAAACACAGTTCACATCGGCGTTGTTGACCCAACAGTCGGAAGCAAGAGAAAACCCGTAATAATAAAAACTAAGAAAGCATGGCTAGTAGGTCCTGATAATGGATTAATGGCTCCTGCAGCAGAACGTTTAGGAATGGAAGAAGTATATGAGATTATAGGGCATCCCGATTTTCCAACTAAAATTAGCATGGTTTTTGACGGACGAGACACTTTTGGTCCAGCTGGAGCCTTGCTGAGCCGAGGAGAAAAACCAGAGAATATAGGAACGCCACTAGAAGACATCATAAGACTACCAAGCTACACACCAACCATAGAAAAAAATACCATTAGTGGAGAGATAATACACGTAGATGGCTTCGGTAACTGCGTGACCAATATAACCTATGAGACACTTGAAAAAACGAATATAAAAATGGATGATAAACTCAAAATAAAAACCCCCGAACGTACCATGAACTTGCCTTATGTGGACAGGTTCAGTAAAGTTCCTGTAGATGAACCATTACTTCTTGTTGCTGGAGGAGGCTACCTGGAGGTAAGTATAAATCAAGGAAACGCTGCCAAAAAAATGGAGCTAAAGAAGGGGACACAAATTAAAATAGAGAAATAATTTAGAATATGGTTCATGTTTTTAAGTTATCTTGTATACCTCATCGCCCTCTCGGACTCTTTTCTTAACCTTTAACCCAATAGAGTCTCCAGATGCTGCTTTATCCACTTCTTCATGCTCTATTTGCATTGAAGTAACATCCTGTTCAAAATCAGTTGTAGCACCTACTACACGTATTTTATCACCTAATTTCAAGTCGTCCATTAGATCTATGATTGCTACTTCAATATCAGTGAAGTAATGGGCCACGTCTCCTATTTTCTCATTATCTTTCTTCATAGTTAAACATAGTTAGGTTGATATTAAAATCGTTTAGGAATAGACACAGGTAAAAATAGGAAATAGAGTCATAATATTGTTAAATTATTAATCGCCAAACACATATCTAGCATATATAATATTTTTTATACAAACTTTGTTAGGCTTCTATAAGAGCCGGAGAAAGGTAAATGGCATATAAATATCAAATGTACCAAAAAGAATACAATAAATGGTATTGGAGATTTATAGCACCTAACAATAGAACTATGGCAGAATCCGCTTATGGATATGAAACAGATGAAAGCTGCCTAAAGGCAATAAGAAACATACAAAAAGAGTCAGGTAGAAGTAAGATCACAAAAATTGTTCCAGAAGAAAAAGCAAACCAATAGAAGAACTGGAAAATAAAAACCATAATGTCGTAAAAGGGACCATTACCTCCTTTACTGTTTGTGAATGATTTATGTACGACGATTCCACATCACAATATAGGAGTTCAGTGAAATGATTACCGCTTACGTTGCGATGAACACAGAACTAGGTTTCGAGGATGAAGTAATTGATGACATTAAAGAAATCCCAGAGGTAAAAGAACACTACGCACTATACGGAATATATGATATTCTAACTAAGATCGAGGCAAATAACCGTGAAGAATTAAGCAGATTAGTAACAACTAAAATACGGAGAATAGAGCATATCAAAAATACAATTACATTTATAGTAATAAATCAAGAAAAATAAAAAAAAATAAAATATATTGATAAATAACTAGAGGCATCAACCAATAAATGGAGTTAAAGATATGAAGTTAACTACACGTGAAATTTATACGCTATTCCCTATAGTTATACTAATATTTTTCATGTTCACACCCTGTTCTGCACAAATTACAGGTACCGTAGGCGACTTTCAATGGAACAATGGATAATACTGGGTACGAGAGTACACAGATGGATCGGTAAAGCACAATATTCCATACCAAAATTTTACCCTCACAATTCCTCAAAAAGGGGTGATAAAGCTTAGCACTGAACTAGAATGGGATGAAGCCGAAAACCCATTCGGTATGGGGGAAGAAATACATGATATCGAAATCGTATCAAAAATGTTAACCATAAATACTCAAAAAGATTCAGAGGAATGGACTTACGGAAATACCGTTAACGTAACTCAAGGAACGCTCAAGATAATGGTTTGGCCTGAACACTACTTTGTGGGAAATATAACGGGTCCACCCGAAGGCCCAAATTACGATGAGACAACTTATTGGTATCATAATGTACGGGGAACGCTGTGCTATGAATATATACCAAGTGAAAAGACGGAGCCCAACCCACAAGAAGCAGCCCCTATATCACTAATAGATCATGTATTATGTAAAGAAGTAACAGAAAACTATGAACCAATAGATATTACAAACAAATTTAATCCAACCAATACAGTAAATAGTTTACTTGAACTAAAAGACGCTCAAATAGGAGACACGATTACATGGGTATTTACAGGACCAAACGAGATAACGATAATTGAAGATTATACTTTAGAGCTAAGTGGAGAGGTTACAGCATATTACCCATTAGATCTAAATCAGATAGACAACCCAGAAGGGGATTGGATTGTATCCATAGAGATTAACAACAACTTAATGAGAACAGATACATTCAAATTAAAACAAGAATCCCAAAACATGATCCCAGTTCCTTATTGGATGATAATACCAGGGGTATTGCTATCAACTCTATTAAATTTAAAAAATCGAAACATAGAAAATAGAACTTAAACCTATAATCTAAACAACCTTATTACAACACGGATACAGAAAACACCACATGAGTACACTTGTAGACAAAGCATTAGAATACGCCAGCGAAAAGCATAAAGGTCAACTAGACGACCAG
>WJJC01000001.1 GCA_014729945.1 Candidatus Bathyarchaeota archaeon | reverse complement strand
CATATTAAGGTAAACACATTTGGATAGTAGTTTTCTATCATTGCTGTTGGTTGATTGTGGTAGTTCCTCTATTCTTGTTTTACTTCAGAGGTTATTTCTCTAATTAAGGTGAAGAACATCAATGTGGATATCATGTATTCTTTATCTGTTAGTTTGTCAATTTGTCGTATTTCATCAAGTAAAATGTATCTTGATTTAGTTTCTTTGTGGTTATGGTGAAGGGTTTCTAGGTTTGTATAAGCCTCTAATCGCTAACTTGCAGTGGATGTTTTTTGTGTTTAGTAAAAATTTAGTCATAGGGATGACGTGCATATAGAGAATCATGGGAGCGTTACAAGATAGGATTTGAGTCCTGGAGTTAGGTATTGACCAAATATTATTCTAACACCATCGTTATTATATATCCGGTTTCAAATGAGATACGTTTTTTATGATGATTTTAAGCCGGGGTTACTGAAAGATGATAGCGTCGTTGATATCAGCGATGTACTGGATGTAAAAGCATATCATACACCACAGATGATAGTGGAGAAATTCATTACTGAGTACGAGACATTAAAAGAAGAATTAGAGACTAGCCTAGAAAAGCCGGGAAAACCAGTCGAAGAGGTAAGGCTTCGTCAACCCGTGCCTAAGCCGAGTTTATTTATGTGTGGAATCGGTGGATTCGGGGAAGGAGAAGATAGGAAGCGTCCAATTAACTTCTTCATTAAGGGGTGGACATCTATTATCGGTCCGGGGGATACAGTTGTGCTACCAGAGACTAAAGCAAGGATATTCGAACATGAGGCTGAGCTTGCGGTGGTTTTCGGTAAGGAGGCGTCAAATGTGGATGAGGAAGAGGCCATTGACTGTATTTTCGGGTACACAATGATGATTGATGTATCTGCGCGTGGGGTTCCATACTCCAAAGGATTTTGGCCGCAGAAATCATTCGATACCTTTGGTCCATTGGGGCCAGTCTTGGTGACTATGGATGAGATTCCTGATCCGTATAATCTTCAGGTTAAGCTTTTGGTGGATGATATTTTGCGTCAGGACTATAATACTGATGATATGAGCCATACACTGGGTGAAAAAATCAGTAAATTGTCTGGGGTGTGTACTCTAAGTCCGGGTGATATCATGGCGTGTGGTACTAATCATCATGGTCTTGGCCCTATGCAGGATGGTGAGACTGTGACTATTGAGATTGAGAATATTGGTCGCATGTCGGTAGAGGTTAAGGATCCGTATAAGCGGGAGTGGAATATAGAGGAAAATGTACGCCCCTGATTCTAATTAGTTTATCCAAACCCTAGTTATTTTTACTGTAATAAATAAAAATGGGTTAATTGGAAATGGAACATGGGGATTACATATTTCACAACTCTCTCCTGTTTTTTATTATTTTTTAAGTCATGTAGTGTCTGTGGTATAGAATTAACTAGTGAATACAATGTCTTCGAAAAGATGGTGTTAAACCTGATTATTGTTGTTTCTATCTGTACGAGAGCCTTGAGTGGAAACCTTAACACAGGAATTCATCGGAAATTGTTCTCAATAAAATGTTATTCAAGTTATTTGCTATTTTAACTGGTTTTGGTAGACATTCTATTAGTTTAATTCTTTAAAATCTTGATAATATATCTATATTGATATATAAAATATAATCTATTATAGTGATTAGTTAAATTGTTTGATAAAAAGGAATTTGTGTCAATAGTTAGAGAGGTTTTTTCTAACAAGAACATCATGGCAATAGCCCTCACAACGTCTTTATGGAGTCTAGTACGTATGGCATGGTATCCTTTTTGGGCTCCATATCTAAAGGAGGAACTAGGGGCCAGTGTTACAATTATCGGGTTTCTCTCTATGATTCAGACTGCTGAACGATTAATTTTCCAGTTGCCGGGGGGATATCTTGCTGATAGATATGGGCGTAAAAAGATAATTGTAATGGGAACAGCTCTTAGAACCATTTCGCCTGTAGTGTATTTCTTTGCACCTAGCTGGCAATGGATACTACCCGCTGTGATATTCAATGGTATGGCTAGTCTCTATATGCCGGCTTTCTCTGCAATAATAGCGGACTCTTTACCGGAGGAGAGGCGAGGAGCTGGCTATGGGACATACAGGATGATTACATCAATACCCAGAAGCTTTTCCCCCATTATCGGTGGTGTTGTAATGGATACATATGGATATAGAAAGGGATTAAGAATATTTCTTGTTTTTCAATTCATCGTATCTGTCATAATGACATTGGTAAGGTGGAGAGTGCTACGTGAAACCGTTGAAGTAAAAGAAAAACCTAAGGGGAAACCCATCATGGGTCGGCTTAGAGATTTCCCTAGATCGATTAAAGTTATGATTCTTGTAGCCATAATAGGAAGTTTCAGTGGTCGAATAGTTATGGATTTTACATCTCTATACGCAGTTGAGGTGGTGAAGATCACAAATACTCAGCTTGGATTATTAACCACCACAATTGGGGCGATAACTTCTATATTCGCTTTGCCTGGGGGGATGTTAAGTGATAAATATGGTAGAAAACCAGCCATCATGCTTTCAAGGGTGGTTTCTCCAATAT
>WJJC01000051.1 GCA_014729945.1 Candidatus Bathyarchaeota archaeon | reverse complement strand
TACCGAGTTATGGGGAGAATTCGGAATATCCCTTCTTGTAGCTGTAGAGAACCAAGAAGAGAAACTACGATTACTTGTAGACACTGGGTTAACTTCAAAGCCGCTAATTCACAATATGCAGAAACTAGGAGTAGACCCCGAGAGTATAGACCAGATATTCCTCACCCATTGCCACTATGATCACACAGGTGGCTTAGGCGGCTTATCAGAGGAAACGAGAAACGGAGTAGAGATCATAGCCCATCCAGAGATATTCAGGAAATGCTACGTTCTCCACCAGGATAATAGATACATTGGAATACCAGATCGAAGCAACAGGAAAAAAGTAGAGAAAAACGGTGCAAACTGGGTACTAGTAGAAGAACCGTACAAATTCATGGACGGAGTAGTCACAACAGGCCAAGTACCCCGACTAACCAGCTATGAGCCCCTAGAGAGTGTGCACATAGAAGTAGATGGGAAATTTGTGCAGGACACTGAACTAGACGATATAAGCCTAGTAATAAATATCAAAAACCGTGGACTGGTCATCGTAGCCGGTTGCAGCCACGCGGGAATAGTCAATATAATGAAACAGGCCAGAAAAATCACTGGAGTTGATGAAATAGTCGGTGTTATTGGTGGGTTCCATCTCATAGTAGCCGACGAGGAGCAGTTAACGAAAACCATCACGGAGCTGGATAAAACAGAAACGGTCTGCGCTGGTCACTGCACGGGGTTTGACGCCATGAAACGTATATCAGATAAAATGGGAGAACGCTTCTCCTTACTGCAGTGTGGTAAAACCCTAGAATTCAATCAATAAAGTAGCTATTTTTCTACTCCACAGATATCCATAATCATCAAGGCATAGATCTTGGCGAAATCAAGATGGGTCTTGATCTCTGCCCACTCATCGGGTGCATGAGCATTTCCTCCCCCTGGGCCAAATGCCATAGAAGGAATACTAGCTATATTAGTGAGGTAACTGGTATCATTACTGCCACTGGCCCCCAGTGGTTTAAGCTCATAACCCATTACCGTGTTTGTAGCTTTCTCAGCTGACTTGAAAAGAGTGTGTGTGACCGGGATCTCGCTGGGAGGTTTGGATAACGGACTAGTGATGATTGCCTCAAGTTCCTCATCTTTACTCCCCAGTTTTCTCACAATGTTTTCAACATCGCTTACGACTTTCTCCGGCTTCATCCCGGGTATGGGTCTTACATCACATATCGCTTCACAGGTCTCCGGGATTATGTTATCCTTGGTTCCACCCTTGATTATGGTTCCAGGCGCTATCGTTGGATCAGGTAATATACTGTGCTTAGGAAAACTGAACTCTGTCTCATTAATAGCTAGTAATAGTTTGCTCATCTTTAGAACCGCGTTTACACCGAGGTGGGGTCTGCTGCTATGGGCTGCTCTCCCCTTTACCTTAATGTTAAGCAGGGTTCTTCCACGTACTGCTGGTCTGGCCATTATTTTATAGTCTCTGGTAGAGGCTTCTCCAACTATCGCCATATCAACATCCTTCACGTAGCCTTTCTCGCATAGATACTTGGTTCCATAACGACCGAAATACTCTTCATCCGCGACCGCGTGAAAATGAAAATCCCCTAACAGCTCTAGCCCTGAATCCCGTATAGCCTTAACGGCTATCATTGCTGAGGCTAACGCTCCTTTCATATCCCCACTACCCCGGCCATATACCCGTCCATCTTTCACCTCGCCGCTGAAGGTATCCACGGACCAATTATCCCTATCCCCCACAGGTACAGTGTCCATATGACCATTCCACAGCAAGTTACCTCCTTGTTCCTTGCCCTCCAGCACACCGAGAACATTCAATCTATTCTTACCTGACTCCACCAACTCTGTCCTGAAACCAAGACCTTCAAGCTTATCATCAACATATCCTGAGATCCCCTTTTCATTTCCCGGTGGATTCTCGCTAGGGATTCTCACCATTTCTTGAATTAACTTAACGAGACTAGACTCTAACCCCGTCACTTTTTCCAATACTCTTTTCTCAATAGACGAGTCAACCAAGATAGCCGCCAATTAAAGATTACAAAGTATCTATTTTACTGCTTGCTCATGAAGAGTATATCCGCCGTCACCATAAATACCCCAAACACCACATATTACTCGATGAGGATAGCAGTAATCGCTGATGACTTAACAGGTGCACTAGACACTGGTGTACAGTTCAAACAATGGGGCTATGAAGCTAAACTAGTAGAAAACCCTGATAACCCCAAGGCACAGGCAGTTATTATCAATACAGACACACGAAACAAGACCCGGGATGAAGCATATCAAATCGTATACAATATAGCTGAACAACTAAGAGAATATGATATAATCTATAAGAAAATAGATAGCACCCTCCGAGGAAACCCCGGTGCTGAGATGGAAGCCATTCTCGACGCAACAGGCGAAAAACAAGCCATACTCACACCAGCTTATCCCCCTACCATGAGAAGCGTAAAACAAGGTCACCTGTACATAGGGGAAGATGCATTAACCGAGACCGAGTACATCCAGGAACACCGGGAGAAAACCAGCTACATACCGGAAATACTGGACATCGATACAGAGACCCACATCCAAACCAACCCCGACAACATCATGAAGAATGGTATAATCATCATTGACTCAGACACAGAAAAAGACCTCCAGAAAATAGCCGCCAATCACACACGTATACTAGCAGGCTCCGCAGGACTAGCTGATGCCCTCTGCCACACCCTACGCGACCCTCCCCCCGTCATGACAGTGATTGGTAGCACTCGAAGCGAGACAAGGAACCAGGCAGAGCAACTTCATAGAAGATTGGACGTAGCCATAATCCCCCTCAACACACTAAAAACCCTTGGTCAGACCCCCCAATACGAGACCATACAGAGAGCACGGAGAGCGTTAAAACAGAGACGAGACTTAATCATAACCTCAGCCCCCTCTAGGCGAGTAGTTGAACAGACATGGGGTGAAGCAAAACGTCTAGACTTATCCCAAAAAGAAATAGAGACTAGAATAACCATGACCTTAGCTCAGATAACAGAGGAACTACTCAAAAATGAATTATCCGGGATAATTATTACAGGTGGAGCAACCGCTCAAGCAATAACAAGACAACTCAAGACCAAAGAGATCACGATACTGGACGAAGTGCAGCCCGGAGTACCCGTAATAAGACTGGACGAGACCCCCGCAGTCACCAAAGCAGGGGGCTTCGGCCAACCAGACACACTAATCCAAGCAACCAAGTATCTTAAGAGGAAACATAAATGAAGCCAGTTATAGCCATAACCCTCGGAGACCCAGCAGGAATAGGACCAGAGATCATAGCAAAAACTCTCTCAGACCCAGAGACATACAGAATATGCAACCCCTTGGTGGTAGGGGATAGCGACGCCATGAAGATGGGTTTAGAGGTAGCTGGAGAAAACTTGGAACTTCATATCATGGAGAAACCAGCCGAAGCAGAATATAACCACGGCACCATAGACCTCATAGACTTGAAGAACATAGACCCCGGGAAACTGGAGATGGGTAAACCAGCAGCCATGACCGGGGCAGCCAGCGCAGAATATGTGATCCACGCAGCTGATCTGGCCCTGAATAATGAGGTAGACGCCATGGTAACCGCTCCATTGAACAAGGAAGCCCTCCATATGGGTGGATACAACTACCCGGGCCACACTGAGCTACTGGCTGAGAGATCAGGAACCAAGCACTATGCT
>WJJC01000050.1 GCA_014729945.1 Candidatus Bathyarchaeota archaeon | reverse complement strand
GACGACGCAGAATACTACAGAACAGACAAGAAACCCACAGCCCTAACCTGCGTAGCCTACTCCGAGGGAATCCTCGACGCCCTAAAGCTTTTAGGCATACTGGAGTTCGAGTGGTAAGATGACCACAGTACTAGCAGCAGGCGTCTTCGACCTACTCCACTACGGCCACATCAGGTACCTAGAGGAAGCAAAAAAAACAGGTGGCCCAGACGCAAAACTCGTAGTAATAGTAGCAAGAGACGAGACAGTACGCAGCCTGAAAGGCACAGACCCAGTCATCCCAGAAGCCCAACGCAGAGCAGTAATTGACGCACTCAAAGTAGTAGACGAAGCCCTACTAGGATTCAAAGACATGGACCTAGACAGAGTACTACAACAGATCAAACCCGACATAGTAGCAGTAGGCCACGACCAGAAAGCCATAAAGGCACAGGTCGAGAAAATAAACAAAGCCCGTGAAATGGACATTAAGATAGTCCAGATAGAACAATTCGGCGAAGACGAACTAAACAGCAGCAGCGAGATCAAGCGTCGGATCGTCGAAGGGGCAAAAACAAGACCCTGATCTTATCCCCGTCCGCTAACTCCATGCGACGCCTCAGGTAATAAGGCGATATAATCTCCATCACACCATAATCATGGCTGCTGCGCTCAGCAACAATCAAAGCTCCCTCGATCTCTCCCTCTACGAAACACGGGTAACAGTGAGCTGCGCCGAAAGCCCTTTCCCCGTCCTTGAAACCATCAAGGCGTATATAATCGCCGCGTTCAAGCCTTCTACGCTTATCATAATCCTCCTCACCGATCTTAATGTTCAGGGTACCCGGGAAGGGCTCAAAACCCAGTTTCTCCACTATCTGCCTGTGATACCCTTCCTTACTGATGTAATAAGCGCCCTCAAATAATCCGCTCACCACCTCTCCCTCAAACACGATAGCCTCAGCACCCTTACCCTCAAGATGCCATTTTAGCTCCTTTAAAACCAGATCCAACTCGGCCACCCCCTCACCCGTAACCCGGATAGTGCTACCCTCATTACTGATGGTTCGCTCAATCAGATTCTCTTCTTCAAGTACTTGGAGGTGTCGACTTGCGCTCTGCTGGCTGCTACCTATTTCCTCGCTCAGCTCGGTGGTGCTAATCTTTATGCTGGTGCTTGTTGCCCCCATCTTCATCAAGGTGTATAATGTAAACCATAGATGCGGCTTGATTTCTATCTCCAACTCGGTCAACCATCTAATTAAAAACGGGTATTTAACATTTTATGAGTAAAAGAAAAAAGAGGTTAGCCCTTGGCAACCGCTATGGGTACACTTGTCATAACCTTCTCAGCCAAACCCAGCTCGTGGCTCACCTGAGCAACCCTGTGCACGTCTTTGTAGCTATCAGGACTCTCCTCCTCCACTATTCTACCGCTGGCGGCTTTCACTATGATGCCCTTCTGCTCCAGAGCATCAATAATGTGTTGTGCCCTGAACCTTCTCCGTGCACCTGATCGGCTCATAACCCTGCCGGCTCCGTGCGCCGTGCTGGCGAAGCTAAGCTCCTCTCCTCTCTCAGTGCCTTTCAAGAGGTAGCTAGCAGTACCCATAGTGCCTACGAGCAACACTGGCTGCCCCGTAGACCTGTAATCCTTGGGGAGATCCCTTCTCCCGGGACCGAAGGCACGTGCAGCTCCCTTACGGTGAACCATCGTCTCCATCCTTTTACCATTCACCCTGTGCTTCTCCTTCTTAGCCGTGTTATGAGTCATACCGTAAACCAGATCCATGCCCATATCCTCTGCGTTCCGGTTAAAGACGTTCTCAAAAGCCGTGCGTACCTGATGCATGATTATATGCCGGTTGATGAACGCCCAGTTAATAGCGCAGCTCATTGCCTCATAATAGTCCTCAGCCTCACGGCTCTTAATAGGGGCACAGGCAAGCTCTCTTGCCGGTAACCTGATATCATATTTCCGGGAAGCCCTCTCCATCACCCGTATATAGTCTGTGGCAACCTGGTGACCGAAGCCCCGGCTACCCGTATGGACCCAGACAACAACCTGATCAGGGTTGGTTATTCCATATACCTTGGCTGCCTTCTCATCAAAGATCTGGGATACTCGTGCTATCTCAAGGAAGTGGTTACCCGCTCCAAGGGTACCCAGTTGAGTGGCTCCTCTCCTGAGGGCCCTGCTGCTAACCTTATCCGGGTTCGCCTCCTTCATGCAGCCGCTTTCCTCGCTGTGGCTAAAGTCTCGGTCCCAGCCATATCCCTTGTCTACTGCCCACTGTATCCCCTCTGATACTGCTCGGGATATTTCCTCTTTACTGAGCCGTATTTTTCCTCCCTTACCGACGCCGCATGGCACAAGTTTGAAGACCTCGTCTATGAGCTCTTTTTTCTTGGCGTCTACTTCCTTGTATGTTAGATCGGTTCTCATTAACCGAACCCCGCAGTTGATGTCGTAGCCGACTCCGCCCGGTGTGATGATGCCTTCCTCCATATCGAAGGCGCCTACTCCGCCGATGGGGAACCCGTATCCTTGGTGTCCGTCGGGGAGGGTTATACTGTATTTTAATATTCCTGGGAGTTGCGCGATGTTGACGCCCTGTGTCATGGTCTCGTCTCCTTTCATCGCTTCGAGTAGCTGCTTGTCAGCGTAGATCCTCGCTGGTACCCGCATGTATCTGCTGAATGCTATGGGTACCTCCCAGATATTTTCTGATATTCTATCTAGGGGAAATTGCATTGTTCTCACATTTTTCGTCTACAATAACCTAATAAGGCTTTATTGGTCTAGGGACCAATATGGAGTGGCGTGTAGTAAAGAGCATCCCGATGCACCAGGTAAGAACCAGGATGGCTATACTAAGAGAGAAATATGGGAGCCTGAGTCAGCTCCACGAGGAATACGCCAAGGGTAGAATACCTCCAGGCACCTTCAAAGAGTACATTGAATGGACCAATATGAACCACGCCCTGAGAGCCTACCAGGAAGGTGAGGACTTTGAGTACTTGGCCGAAGAAGAACTAAGCCTGACACGTGAAGAGTACCCCCAGTTAACCCCGAGACGACTAGAGTTACTGGACTTTCTGGGGGTGGAACCCGTCTCAAGTATAAACGACTTGGCCGAGAAACTTGGGCGAGATGTGAAAAACGTCTATAACGACCTCAAAGTACTGGAAAACCTAGGGTTTATCGCGTTGAGGAATAAAGGACGCAGCCATATCCCTGAACAAATAGTATACGAGATAAACATACGCCTAGGTTGATCATCAAGTATTATATCCCATTACGATGTTATTCATGGGATAAATATGTCTGCACCAAAGCCATGCTTGGCTGATCTAGCCCTAGTAAACGGGAAGATCATCACAGTAGACGAGGATTTCTCGATAGCTGAAGCCGTATCAGTGAAAGACGGTAGAATACAGCATGTAGGAACAACAAAAGAAGTAGAAGAGCTCACGGAGCCCGACACCAAGGTCGTTGACCTAGATGGAAAGACCGTGATGCCGGGACTATATGATAGTCACATTCACGTAATCGGTACGGGCTCAGCCTTGATGATGATAAACTGCCGCACACCACCAATGCAGAGCATAGAGAATATGAAGAAAGCTGTGGCGGAGAAGGTGGCTGAATCAGAGCCCGGTGAATGGATACTGGGGAGAGGATGGGACCAAGCTAAACTAGCTGAACAGAGAAACCCAACCCGGTACGATTTCGATGAAGTAGCACCGGAGAACCCGGTTGTATTAACCCGAACATGTGGTCACCTGCTTGTAGCTAATAGTAAGGCGCTTGAGATAGCTGGAATCACTCGGGACACCCCTGATCCTGTGGGAGGTAAGATTGTCAGAGACGAGGAAGGTGAACCCACTGGTATGCTGGAGGAGTCACCCGCTATGACTCTGGTAAGGAAACATATTCCCCCGGATGGTATCCCGGAGTTCATGGACCAGATAAGAGCAGCATTCAAGGCCTTCAACGAGGTCGGCATCACCAGTGTAATCGACGCAGGGGACACCGAGGACCAGATGGTTGCATATCAGCGGCTGAAGGATAACGGTGAGGTAACTGTCAGAACCAATATGATGCTCAGAGCCATAGATGGTGATGAACACATAGACGATAGCGTGAAACGCGTAAAGAACTTCCCTATGAACACTGGATACGGAGACGAGTTACTCAAGTTCCAGGGCCTGAAGATTCTCATAGACGGCGGTATAGGCGGAAGAACTGCCTTACTAAGGGAGCATTATGAGGGGGACCCTGATGACTATGGTTTGTTGACTGTTCCACGGGAGAATCTTCAACGACTGGTTGACGCGGCTAATGAACGTGGTATGCTCTGCGGTATCCACTGCTGCGGCGGTAAAGCCATGGACATAGTGCTGGACACTTACAAGAAGACCAACAAGGTTAAACCAATCAAGGCTAGGCGCTTCTACCTCATACACGCCTATCAGCCCAGCGAGGAAAACTTCCAGACCTGCAAGGAACTGGGAATAAACGTCGCAAGTCAGCCCGACTTCCTATACTATCTGGGTGATAGCTACATCAACTCTATCGGCTTAGAGAGATGCAAGTGGCTAAAACCACATAGAGCGTGGCTAGACCATGGTATAATGACCGCGGCTGGAACCGATAGCCCGGTGACTCCATATTACCCGTTCCCATCACTATGGGCTTCAATAGCTCGTAAGACCGAGCTCAAGGGCATATGCCTTGGTGAGGACCAGAAAGTTACACGAGAAGAGGCCATCAGAATGTACACCATAAACGGGGCACATCTGACCTTCGAGGAGGACATAAAGGGAAGCCTGGAGACTGGTAAGCTGGCTGATATGATTGTGCTGGACCGAGACATACTGACATGTCCAGAGGATGACATCAAGGACACAGAGGTATTGACCACCTATCTGGGTGGAGAAATAGTGTACGAGGCATAAGCCTCGCTTCTTATTTTTTGTAGAAATCTGGTTTTGGAGCCCACTCTGGGTAATCGGCTCCCTCAGTGAGGGGTTTATTCACCGGCCACATAGGTTTATCCAGATAAGTGTAGCACTCGGTTCTCAACTGTTGTAGCATGTTGTGAAGCTGTGTCTTGTTTCGGTAATCCCGTAGCCCCTGTACGTCTATTGTTGTACCGATAGTCATTTGTCTACCCTTTGCTCCTTGGGCGATTATCCTGCCCATGTAGTCTACTAT
>WJJC01000049.1 GCA_014729945.1 Candidatus Bathyarchaeota archaeon | reverse complement strand
CTCCATATCTTCCAAACATTCCGGACATATGCCAATATCCGGAGGGTAAATTCCTGTGGCAACTTTCCCAGTTGATTTGCTTTTATCTATGATAAATTCATTATATTTTCCAGTGTAATTTCTGTAGTTTACTTTGATATCTTCTATATCCGATACCTCAGGAGCATTTGCTTCTACATCATTCAGAAATTCAATAATATTCCTTCTAAGGCCTTCAATAATGATCTCAACGCCAGCGTCCCCCAAATTAATAACATAGCCTCTGAGGCAGTTCTTGACCGCCATCCTGTAGATAAATGGCCTAAACCCAACCCCTTGGACTCTACCTGATATATTGATCTTTGCTTGTTGTTTGCTCAAGAGTATCAGGATTAGTCTGAACTGTTCAATTTAAACTCATATTAAATTAATGACCCATCATAGGAAATTATCCTTCTCTATAGATATCATTATTTGCAAGGTAAATCATTTTAAAATTCGTAACTGTAATTAACCTGAATTCACTTTTAATGTATTGATATAGATGGAGCTAGTGTTCACTACATTCGCATTATTTTTGGTGACCATAGTAGCTAGCTACATATTTTATCAGAGAATAAAGCTGGCTCAACTGGAGTACGAGGACAGCAAGGATTCTGTACGGAACATCACCTTCGGTTTCACCAGACAAGTAAAACGAATGGAATCCGAGATAAACAAACTCGAACGAGAGACATTACAAGCCAAGTATATGGCAAGCGAAGCATTATCCTCAAAACAGGACAACAGTAAGGCAAAACTTGTTGAGCTTGAAAAAGTAAAAGAGTTATCGGACCGAGTCGACGGCATAGAAGACTCTATTGAATCTATGAAGAATGATCTCACAAAACTAGCGGTCAAGCCCAGAGTCATATCCCAGGTACAGGACTCTGTGGAAGCACCTATTCCTATACACAGTCAGGACATACTGGAGGAATTAACAGAGACAGAGCTAGATGTCCTCAAGATCATAGTCGATATGGGTGAAGGAACAGTACCTGAGATACGGGATACAATAGAAAAGACACGGGAGCACACCGCTCGATTGCTGAAAAAACTTTATGACAGGGGATTCGTTGATCGGAACACCAGTAGCATGCCTTACAGGTATAGTATCAGAAAAGAGATACGGGACCTGATCATGGAGCAGAAAGAAACTACGTCCATAGGTCTATAACAATTCAAATAGGATCATTGCGTTATCCTGTCTTATGAAACCAACAACATGGGAGAAAGCCCCAAAGTTTGAACCAGTACCCGGTGTAGACATAAGAATTATAGGGAACGGAATGAACGCGACAATGTGTTACATCATGATCAAGCCTGGAGCAATAGTTGACTGGCATGGGCATCACCAAGAACAGATGGGTACATTAATCGCTGGTAAAGGCGTGCTTACATCCGGTGAGGATAGTGTTAAGGCTGAGCCAGGGGCAGCGTGGTACATACCTCCAAACGAAGAGCACAAGTTTGAATCCACTGGCGATGAAGCAGCCGTGATAATAGAAACCTTTGCACCTGCAAGAGTAGACTACCTAATACCGGCAAGATAAGAGACTAAACTTGACAGAGGAACATCTACAAGTATTGCAGAGGGTGTTGACCAAGGGTTATCAGCTTAGCCCAGATGTCTTCACCTTCCTACAAAATAAGAGTGTTGAAGAAGCAACAGAACTAGTTGACAATGCACTCTTGAGAGCTTCTTCAAATCCAGATCTCTATATTTTAGATCTAGACTATTTCCAGAAAAAGACCCCTAATACACCTAAGCTAAAGCCATATGGAGCAGTAGCAAAAAGCCTGTTAGAGGTTCACTATCCAGAAGAATCTAGGAGCATAGGTAGCGCTGATGGTTATATTGATTATTTTAACAGTAGACTACACCAGCTAAGTTCTATAATCAGACACAGAGTAGATCTAAGGGACTCAATCTCTTTATCTCAAGCGGTAAAACTTCCAATAAAGACCAACTTTAAGACAATAGGTATGGTAACAAGTAAGCGCGCAAGAAGCAGCCGCCTTTTTTTGGAGCTTGAGGATAAAGACACGATTTGTACAGTGATGATTAGTGACGAAGAGGTGGTCAAGAAAGGCTTGGAAGTCCTTGAAGATCAGGTAATATGTGTAGACGGATTCAGGTACAGGGATGACTTGATAATCGCTAATGATCTGATCTGGCCCGATGTTCCAATGCATCAGGTTGGTAGAAGTGAGGAAAATATCTCAGCAGTATTCGTCGGTGATGTTCACTTTGGTAGCAAATATTTCAGGGATGATCTCTTTGAGAAATTCATACGTTGGATGGAACAGAATTTAGGTCCTAAACCCAGTAGGGATCTGGCTTCTCAAGTCAAGTATCTGGTAATAGCCGGTGATCTAGTGGATGGGATAGGTATATACCCTGATCAATTAAACGAGTTAACAGTATCAAGACAGAAAGAACAATACAAAGAAGCAGCGAAACTCCTTGACAGGCTACCAGAACACATCGAAATAGTTATCATACCGGGGAACCACGATGCCGTTCGAAGAAGTCTACCGCAGCCAGCTATCCCTGAAAAATATGCTCCTGAGCTATACACTAACCCGAGGATCCACATGGCTCCCAACCCCATAATGTTAACCTTAAATGGGGTGAAAGTTTTTGTAGCACATGGAACCGCTTTAACCGATATATTGGGCTCAACACCTGGACACGATTTCCATAACCCTGTTACCGCTGTAGAGTTGCTCCTTCGCTGTAGGCACATAGCTCCGACTTATGGTTCATCGACTCCAATAGCTCCTGAGACTGTGGATCGTCTTGTTATCAGTGATGTTCCTGATGTGGTTTTAATGGGTCATATTCACATACATGAATCCAGACGATACAAGGGAATCACGCTGATATCCAGTGGAAGCTTTCAGGACCAAACTCCTTTCCAGAAGAGGATGAAACTTGATCCCACACCGGGTGTAATCTCTGTATTTAATCTCAAGACCCAAAATGAGATACCTTTGGATTTGGAAAGATTGGAGTGACTCCTTTAGCTATTAGATCTGCAACTCGGATAGCCTCGGGGGTATGTCCATTCAACGCTTGTTCACGTAATATTCGCTCCCCAAACCCCGGGGTTTCTCCAATTACTTCATAATATACAGGTTTGTCGTCGATGATTATTTCATATAACTCTCCCAGTTTCATATACCTCTGCCAGCGTTTTCGCCAATCCGGGAAATGTTTACGGAGGGCTCCACGTGTTGATTTCATATCTGGTTTCTTGGAGCTAAAAACGATGACTGGGTTCATCGTCTCCCTGTAAACATGTTTAACGTCAATCACGTTGAACCCGGCGAAGGTAGCCCCACCAAGGATCAATACCTCGTAATCCCATCCTGCCAAATTGTTTAACAGAACCCCCGTAGAATCCATGCCGTCAACTGTAATACAGTCTACTTTAATATCCTGAATAATTGGACCAGCTATTTTTGTTAAACAAAGCGAAGTATATTGTACAGCCTCAGCTACTCCTCTCTGGAAAGCCTTGAAGCTTCCGTCTTGAACCCCCACTGCTACCGTGAAAACGGGTCTCAATACTTGTCGAGTTTTCCTTGTATTTTGCACTTTATTAGGAATTGGGCGTATGCGCTACGTGGTACTTTTATGGTACCGCTCTTCACTTGTATTCTGCTTATTTGTGCTAACGCGTTTTTATCGACATCTTTCTCAAAAACAAGATGTCCGCTGCTCTCTATAGCGAAAGGACCCATTTCTAAGGCTATTTCTTTAATATCTTCCTTAGATAGGCTTATTTCGCCGTCATCATCGATAGCAAGAATAAATTCTGCGGAGTTAGATATGGCGCTATCGTGTGAAACGGCTAGAGTTTCATCGTTATTTAAAAACTGTTCAAGAGCATTGTTAACTACTTCAGCCACGTTCTTACCATCTTTCTTAGCCATGGTAAAGACTTCTGTGTAGAGTTCTGTATCCAGACCTCTTATGGCGACGGTTTTACGTGGCATGTTTACTTTTTCACCTGTTAACCTGTTTACCTGTTTACTTGTTTACATGTTAACAAGTATACTTATAAGCATATCGCTGCTGTAAACATATTGCCCCTGTAAAGGGGATCCGGAGTTAGATGTAAGTGCCAAACACGGTAGCCCTAGATAAAAGTATAAACAAGAATAAAAATCGCACGGTAAAAGATGACAGTGAAAACGCTACTAACTTCGCGAAATACGTGGAAGTTTTCCGAAAACTATTATTATTGAACGAAAAAAATGACCTCTCCACCACTCTGAAGAATATTCAAGAACTAATGAGCTTTAGTGAAAAGATCTTTAGCAGTAGCGCGGTGAGCGAGACCTTCCTATATTTCTGTTTGCACGGTGCAGCAACCGCATGGGTAATCCAATGCGAGTTAAACATGCCCGAGGCAACAGTATACAGAGCTCTTAAACGGCTAAGAGCAATGAATGTTCTCGTACCGGCTTTAAAAGTGAGCAAGATTAAGCGCAGTAAGGGTGGACCAAGGCCCACTGTATGGGCCTTAGAATCAGCGAGTCCGGATGAGATAGCAAAGTCGCTGAAACACCATTACAGGATGTTAAGCCCTAAGTTCAGAGTCGCAGAAGAGGTTGCACAAACTATATTAGATGAGTACCAAGACTCGGGAAAACCATTAGAGATCAAATACCGCGAGATAATGGGAAAAGCAAAGGAGCTAAAGATCCCATTCAAGAGTCCGGATATTGCGGACTTGGCGGCCCAGTACCTCCACGAACGTGGAATAAAGGTCTGGCGTTAATCACTCTCTCCCCCAAGAGCCCTCCTCCTTCGGGAGGGGGGATACTCAATCTATGTAAAGGAAACTCAATCCACGTTTCGTGATTATTTTTTATTATTGTACTGAATTACTTTATTGTTTAGAGTGGAAAATTTTCAGACCTTATAGGCTGAAGTAGTAGGTGTTATCCTTTAACTCCCTCTTGATTTCATTATTGTTTAATAGGTAAACTAGGTGGGCATATGTCTCTGTTGCAGCCATACGCTTGGTCCAAAAGCTCATCTGAGGCCATGGTCTACTATCCCAGTGAACCTTACTGCCTATATCATAAACTGTCTGAGGGCCATCCTCTAGAGTCTCTTTCATCTCATCCAATCTGTTTCTGTGGTGCCTGTAGAGTTGCTTTATTCGTGTTTTTAGATCGTAGAAGATCCATTCATGCCCAGGTAGGATTGTGTCCACATCGATATTTTCAACTTTCTTCAAGCTATCAAGATACTCTCCCAATGGGTCATGGTCACGGTAACTGTAGAGCGCTACATGGCTTGTTATTTTGGGTAACACATGATCTCCGCTGAAAAGAATTCTCTGATCCTGATTGAGTAAACATATATGATCATAGCTATGCCCTGGTGTCCATATCACTTCTAGGGTAAGATCGCCTATCCTTAGTTTCTCCCCGTCTTCGAGGTATCTGTCTATGGGCATGGGTTTGACATCAGATTTGAAGACGTACCTGTTACGTGTAATATGACGCTTATACTCCTGTCCCCCGAAGAGATCCAGCTCCCTCAACGTGTTCTCATACAGATTCTTCCATTCTCGCATCATCTGCTCTTGTCTATCTTTTGTAGCTATACCGGCCCAGATCTCAGCGCCATAGGACCTAAGATCCTCAGCTAGGCCAATGTGATCATTGTGGAGATGTGTGATAATGACCTGTTCAATATCCTGGGGTTTTAGATCGTGTTCCTTAAGCTGTTCTCTTAGTCCAGCGTAAGCTTCGTCGGTAGGTACCCCTGTGTCTATTAATGTATTTGATTCTAGTAATAGATAGCTGAATGTTTTTCCCAGTGGATTCCGTGACATGGGAACCTTTAACTGGGCAATACTCTCATTGATCTTCTCCGGGTTCACAGAGGCGTAAAATATCCCCCACCCTTTAAACCCACCTTGTTTTAAGCAATAACTTCCCTCTTATTTTTGATAATAGGCGATATACATGTCCAGTTATAGCGATAAAACAAGTAAATCCAGGAAATTATTCCAGCGGGCTAATAAAGTCTTACCCGCAGGTGTGAGTTATGGAATTAGAGCTTTACCTCCTTACCCTTTCTATGTTGATCACGCGAAAGGTGTAGGACTAGTTGACGTAGATGGTAATACTTATACTGATTACTGGGTTGGTCACGGTGCCTTGATCCTCGGCCATGCACCGGATCCGATACTCAAGGCAGTCAAGAAACAGTTACCAGAGGGCACCCATTTTGGGTTTAGCCACAAGAAAGAGATAGAGTTAGCTGAGAAAATAGTCAGATATGTTCCATCAGCCGAGATGGTACGTTATACTAGTAGTGGAACCGAGGCAAACATGTATGGCACCAGACTAGCAAGGGCGTATACTGGCAGAGACAAGATGCTAAAGATAGAAGGCGGATGGCACGGAGGATATGATAGCCTTCACGCCTATGTAAGCAGACCTTATGGTCGATCGGAGTCAGCTGGGTTAAACCCAAAGGTGATTGAAGACACTCTTGCTGTACCATTCAATGATCTTGAAGCCGCTTCTAAGATACTAAAAAATAATGAGGTAGCCTGTATAGTATTGGAACCCGTTATGGGAGCGGCTGGATTCATAACACCAGAACCTGGTTACCTGGAGGGGTTAAGAGAACTCTGTGATGAGACAGATACCTTACTTATCTTTGATGAGGTTATCACTGGCTTCAGACTTGGTATGGGTGGAGCCCAGGAATACTACGGGGTTAAACCTGATCTAACTATCATGGGTAAGGTTATTGGAGGCGGGTTCCCCGTTGGAGCCTTCTGTGGCCCCGAGGAGATAATGGAGCTAATAGACCACAACAAGTACCCTGATCCCGAGGAACGTAGCGCTCATGGTGGAACCTTCACAGGAAACCCGATCAGCATGGTGGCTGGAAGCGTTACAGTTGATACCCTCAAGGATGGACAAATACACAAACACATCAATGAGCTAGGTGAAAAGATGCGAAATGGGTTACAGGAGATATTTGATGAATCCAAATATCCTGCGTCAGTCACAGGTGTAGGAAGCACATTCGCCATACACTTTCAAGATAAACTGCCAAAAAACTCCGGGGATACAGCGAGAAATAACTTGGAGATGACTAGAAGCTATTTCAAATATATGCTCGACAGAAACATCGTCTTTCTCAGCCCAACAGTAAGCCACAGCTGGATAAGTAGCCCCCACACAGAGGAGATTATAGAAGAATATCTCTCAGCCACCGTGGGGTTCATGAAAGATTATAAACCCTAGTCTTGGGCTACTTCTATGGCCTCGGAGAGAACATCAATAACCGTATCGATTTGTTCCCTGTTAATGATTAACGGTGGGGCTATCCTTAAAACCCTTCCACCATAACTACCCATATTCAGTATGAATATTCCACGTTGGAAGGCTTTGTGACATATTCGGTTAGCCAATTCAGGTGCAGGAGTCTTCTTCTCCCTGTCATTAACTATCTCAACCCCGAGAAGTAATCCTTTCCCCCTGACATCTCCTATACAACTATATTTCTCCATCATATCCTCAAGCCGCTTCTTCAGATAAGTTCCCATTTTCTCCGCGTTATCACATAGTTGCTCATCTTTGATTACATCCATGGTGGCGTGGGCAGCAGCCACCCCCAGGGGTGTTGCGCTGAAGCTCTGAGCATGTATAGGTATGGGTTCCGAGTCCGTTGACTCCAGTAAGTCTCTTCCAAGAACACACGCGCTTAATGGAACCCCGCTGGCCATTGCTTTCCCCAGTAACACTATATCCCCCTGTATCCTCCAGTGTTCCATGGCTGTCCATTTACCTGTCCGTCCATAAGCTGTCTGGATTTCATCCACTACCAACAAAATACCGTACTTATTACAGATCTCCCTAAGTCTACTATGCCAACCATCAGGTGGAACATGCCAGCCCGCGTCACCCTGTATGGGCTCAACGAATACGGATGAGACCTCCTCAGGGGGAACATAGCTTTTGAATACGATATCCTCAAGGTAGTCCAAGCAAGTATAGTTGCATGTGGCTGGTTCAAGCTGGAATGGGCACCTGTAACAACATGC
Organism: Candidatus Bathyarchaeota archaeon; assembly: GCA_014729945.1. The sequence continues at coordinate 17,737 of WJJC01000049.1, read as the reverse complement.
GTAAGGTATATGATGAATGCCTGGAACCAATGGACCATATTTTCTCTTCATCGATGGATCATAACCGCTGAGACTGATGCCGCCCATACTAGAGCCATGATAGCTACCTGTGAAGCTCAACACTCTTGGTCTGCCCGTAATCCTTCTAGCAGCCTTTATGGCAAAGTCATTTACCATGCTCCCTGACTGGCTCCAATATACTTGGCATGGTGATAAACCAGTCATGTCTCCCAGTCTTTCAACCAGCTTATACATACCCCTAGTTTGCCAATGGAAACCTTTCGCGTTCTGTTTCTTAATAGCTTCTACAATCCTAGGGTGGCTATGACCCGTATTGGTCACACATCTGCCTGAAATTAGATCTACGAATACGTTACCATCAAGGTCTTGAATGTAGATACCCTGTGCCTTCTCCATTATCGGTGAACCGTAATATTCATGGTTCAATCCGGCACGCCTTAAAACCTCAGAAACCCTGGGGCCAGGTGGTTCAACTACTATTTTTGGGCCATTGATTTTCAATATTTAACACCTTGAATTGGATATCCTCGGGCTATAAGTTTATTCAACTCGTAACCATTAATACCTTGAAACCGCATTCTCCTTTGATCAGAATGTCAGTAATAATAGTTGATTACCCATTAATTTTTCTTAACCTCAAGACATATGAGCAAGCTACAGGCACGAAAGCAGTTGAGTTCGCGAGGATAGCTCAACAGGTTAACGAGAAAACTGGGATAAGTATCGCTGTAGCCCCCCAGACTATTGACATAGCTTCTTTAACAGTTTCTTGGGAGACACCTGTTTTTGCTCAGCATATTGATCCCATTACTTATGGAAAGAACACTGGACACACATTACCTGAGGCTGTGGTTGATGCAGGAGCTTATGGAACATTGTTGAATCACAGTGAGAGACAGATTTCCCTAGAGCGGATAGAGGCTTCCATAAAACGGGCGAGGGAGGTTGACTTAGTCACTATTGTATGCGCTGACACTATTGAGACAGCTAAGAAAATCGCGTTAATTGGCCCAGACGCTATTGCTATAGAGCCACCTGAGTTAATCGGCTCAGGGATATCCGTATCAACAGCTCAACCTGAAATAGTATCGGGGGCTGTTAAAGCAGTCCAGAATGTTAATCCAGATGTCAAGGTGTTATGCGGGGCGGGGATAACCAATGGTGAGGATGCATCTGCTGCACTAGACCTTGGAGCTAAAGGTATCCTTGTAGCCAGTGGAGTAGTAAAGTCTGATAACCCGTATATGGCTCTACTTGAGCTTGCTCGCTCTATGCAGCGCTGAGCTCTTGGACAACCTTTTTTACAAGTTTTTTATGTTTTTCAACCAGTTCTTTCGTGCGTTCAGGGGTATTTGATTCAGCGTATATCCTGAATATGGGTTCTGTACCGCTTGGCCTGAAGAGAACCCAGCTTTCATCCTCGTACATGATCTTCACTCCATCCATTGTGTTAATCTCGGTAGCTTCAACCATTTTTATCAGTTTTTTCAGTGTTTCTTCCTTGAGTTCATTGGGGCATGGTGTTTTCTCTTTTTCCTTGATGTGGTGCGGTTGTTCGGCTATTAATTCACTAAGCCTCTTTTCTCTTGTGGCAATATAGTTTAGCATTAGGGCCATCGTCATACAACCATCTCTCACCGGTAGAAGTGGGCCATACATTATTCCACCATTCTCTTCTCCCCCCAATTGATATCCTTTGTTCACCATAGCCCTGCTTACCAGCACGCTCCCCACCTTGGTCCAGTGAACCTTTCCTTCATATCTAGACACAACTTTTTCTAGACTGGGTGAACTGCTAATCGCTGTCACTATTGTTTCACCTGGATGCTTTTTGAGATATTCTTGGGCAACGAGACTTAGTGTCTTATCTCCCCATACGGCTTCTGCGTTCTCGTCTATGATTATTGATCTGTCCCCGTCTCCGTCAAATCCGATTCCCAGATCTGCGTCTGTGGCTTTGATCAAGTTTTTCAAGTCAGTTAGATTACTTGGAGTTGGCTCTGAGCCTCTTCCCGGGAATTCTCCATCTATCTCAGCGTTAATGGTGTAAACCTTGCATCCTAGTTTGCCTGCCAGTATTGGTGCTGTGAGTACCGCTGCTCCGTTCCCGAGGTCGAGGGCTACAGAAAGTCCTTTTTCTCGTATGGCTTCATGGTCAACTTGGCTCATTACGCCATCGGTATACTCCTCAACATAGTCATGGTAGAATACTTTCCCAACTTGATCCCAATCACATTTGGATGGTCCACCCTTATTCACGAGTTCCTCGATCTCAGCTTCCAGATTTTTGGGTATCTCAACGCCATCGCCGTAAAGTATCTTTACTCCATTGAACTCTGGTGGATTATGGCTTGCAGTAACCATAACCCCCCCAATAAAGTCGCTTCTGCTTATCATATACTGTAGTGCCGGGGTTGTGATGACCCCGAAGTCATGAACATTACACCCTATGCTCAGTAAAGCGCTGACAACAACGTCCCGAAACATGGGGCTAGTAATTCTACCATCTCTGCCTACCGCTATCTCCTTTCCAAGTAGGCTTCCAGCCGAGGAGGCTATAGTTGAAGCTAATTCAATAGTGAAATCCTGGTTTACTACTCCTCTGACTCCATTGGAGCCGAATAGTTTACCCAATTACATCACCTGCTTTGGTTCTAATATGCTTTCATCTATGCTCTTGCTTGGGCAGATGCTTACACCCTCAGTTATAGTGACTCCGTCCGCTATCTGGGTGAAGTCCCCGATTAAACTTCCTGATTCTATCTTGACCCAGCGGTCAAGTACGCTGTTCTCGCCTAATATAGCACTCCTTACACTGCTATAGTCATTTATGACTGCTCCTGCGAATATGATACTGTTCTCTATGCGGCATCCTTTACCTATGTGAACGTTATCAGCTATTGATACATTTGGGCCAATCCTTGAGTCCTCTCCGATAATGATATCTTCCCCAAAGTTACATGGGCCTTCAATTGAAGCGCTTTCATGTATCTGAACTGAGTCAGGATTTATGACACTTCGCTGTCGTGAGAGAACTGCTGCGTTTGCTTCAAGATAATCCTCTGGTTCACCAATATCCAGCCAGAATCCGTGAGTTTCAAACCCATATATTTGTTGCTCTTCTACTAGTTTTGGGAATACTTCTGTCTCGATTCTGACCTTTTTTCCTGCTGGTATGTAATCGAATATCTCTGGCTCAAATATGTAAATGCCTGCGTTGATTAGGTTGCTCGGGGCCTTTCCGTATTCCGGTTTCTCAACGAATCTAATTATTCTTCCTTCCCAGTCCAGTTCAACTGAGCCATACTTGTAGGGGTCCTCGACCTGTGTTAAGGCCACAGTGGCTATTCCTCCTTTCTCCTCGTGGTAGTTGAGTAAGCGTTTGAAATCAAAGTCTGTTAATAGATCTCCGTTCATTACCATAAATTTTGAGTCATTAAGCATTTCCTTCGCTTTTAATACGGGACCACCAGTGCCTAGTGGGCGTTGTTCACGTGAATATAGTATTCCCAACTCATATTTGGTGGGGCCTAGATATCGGACAAGTGACTCAGCCATATAATAGACCGCCATTACAACGGTTTCTACGCCTGCCTCACTCAGAGATTCTAGGGTATAGTCTATCAGTGGCTTGTTGGCGATTGGGAAAAGTGCTTTGGGTCGACTGCAGCTCAGGGGTCTGAGCCGAGTGCCAAATCCTCCTGCAAGGACTAGGGTCTTTAACAATCTCGCTCGCTTGATACGTTCGTAGATAGAATAAGAATCTATCGAATGCTAGAGTAGGAAGCCCAGTTCCTCGCTTATCCTTTCATTGCTTAGTCTCTCGTAACGTTCTATGGACCCGACATCGTACCAGAAAGCGTTGGTGAGATAAGCTGCGACGCTCTGTTTCTGCTCCACTAGGTACTGAACAACGTCTCCCATGAGATCGAAGCTGGGGAATTGTCCCGCTTCATGAAGCTCCTGCATATCCTCCACAACGGAGCCTTCTAGAACTAGTATACCTATACTTGCCTTTGTATCAAGTCTAGGCTTTTCTTTAAAGTCTGAAATCCAGTCGCCTTCTACGTTTGCTGTTCCTTCATTGATCTTCAACCCCGTAGTGAGCGCAATTGTGGCTTGCGCCCCAGTCTTTTCATGCTGGCTTAGTAGCTCCTTCAGGTTGACGTTGCTTACGATGTCACCGTAGTATACTACCAGTGTATCCTCTTTACTGAAAGCGCCCTCGTTATATGCGTTAAGAATAGCGTTTGCGCTTCCCTTCCAGCCAGGTTTATCTTCTACGTAGGTGATGTTGACTCCGAATCTCTCTCCATGGTCAAAATAGTTCTTTATCTGTAGATGCCTGTAGCCCACCAGTAGCATTAGGTCTTTGATTTCATGATGTTTGTATAATCTGATTATGTATTCGAGTATGGGTTTCTCCTGATCACCTATTGGGATCATACATTTCTGCAGATAATTTGTCAGAGGTCTGAACCTTGTTCCCATTCCACCTGCCATCACCATACCCTTTACAGCCATGTTTATTCATCCTTTGAGATTAGTAAAAAGACACCAACAAGTGCTGTACAAACTCCCAGTATCTTGAGTATCCCGGGGTTAATTATGCCCGGGCTAGTGTTCATTGTGTTCAAGTACAATAGTAATCCGGTTGCGAGTAGAATGAATCCCGCGAGTACCGTGGTAAATCCTGTTAGGTCCAGTTTAGGGAGATCGACCATTGGCTTTCACTCATTTTGTGTATAATGGGGTTAAAATGATTACTCTTCCAGTTTGGCAGGAAGGTACTCATCTACGATGTATGTGAGACCGTATCGGCTGAATGCCTCTAGTTCCGCCTTACGCTCCAAGTCTATGAATATATCTAGCTCTCGTTGCCATATGTCATCTACGTATCTGGGATCTTCCTTCAACTCGTGGAGCCTTTTCATATCATAGTCTGAGCAGGGCTCTGTAGGAAGCTTATAGTCCACAACATCCGTGCCCCATACACCGATCCACTCTGCGTCCGGAGTGGTTAATCCACGTAGGTGAGCCGCGTTGGCTGAGCCGCTGATTATTACCATGGCGATGTGTATTCCCCATGGGTCACCGTCTGTAAATATATAGACGGGTAGTTTGTGTTCATGGTTTAGCTTGTTTATGATGCCTCTAGTTGCTCTGGGGCTCTGACCTGCTGTGTGAATCAAAATGGCGTTGAATTTCTCGTGCGCCTGCTCCTCAACCAGTCTCGTGAACATGGCGCCCTTCTCTATAACCAACACCTTGTCTGCACTTGTCTCGATGAACTCTGCGCTGGTAACTGCTGGTCCAATCATTATGCCATCCGGGTGGTCAGTTAGATTGGTTCTCCGCCCCTCGTAGCCTGGAACTGTATATTCGATGGTTACGTCTCCGAATATGGCTGAGCGCTCCTCTGGGAAGATGTTGAATTCCTCTCGTGGTCTGTTGAGAGCTACTTCTAGGTCGGTTATTATGTTGTCTGACTCTTGCTGGCCGCTGTATTCTATGTCTCTTTGACCTCTAGCAGAGTAATAGACCTCCCTCAGTGTGCTTGTTTTTCTCTGTTTCACCAGTTCTTTGGCAAACCAGCTTGTCCAGATGAGTTGAGTGAATGGTCTTATGTGCCTTATGTTTCTGCTATGTCTTCTAATCATTCGTGGGCCGAGGACATATTGTCTTTCTTCTGGGTCATAGAGTATGTTATCCGTGCTTCGGCTTTGCATATGTATCCAGGGGAACTCCCTGTTCTCGATCTGTTCATAGATTAATGACCCCATCTGTGTGAGACTCTTTTCCATTGCTTGTCGTCTACGTTCTGCTTCACTCTGCTGATTCTGCAATCTTAGGTACCTCCTCTATTTTTTCCTCTACTTCCGGTAGTTTGGCGCTCACTGCTTCCAGTAAAGGTGTAATATCCGGTGGGTTTTCTTCTTCGGCGAGTTTTGCGCTGAACTCTGAAATCTTGGGTAAGTATTTTGTGAATATGTTTAGTCTTCGCCGTTCTCTTTTGATTCGGCTCTTTTTACGTATGAATGTTCTTACGCCTCGTGCTGCTTCCCTGATGGCGTTAGTTATTTCTCTTTCAACCTCAGGTTGGTCTGCCATGAATTCTTTGCCTACGCTCTTGTAGGGTATCTTGGTGCTACACACGTGTACAGCGATCACCAGTGGGGTGTCTTTATCCACTTTATAGGTTTTCCAGTTAATGTTTTTGTACGCAGCTTTCCAAATTACCCCACTGCTTTCATCAAAGAGAAGTGGGATACGGTTAGCAAATCTATAAAGCGTGATTCCTGAACCCAATGTTTTCTGGATTGATTTTCCTGTTGCGACAGCCGCTTCGACTATGAATGGGTATCCGGAGTAAGTACTTGGTTTGCGAGTAACTACTTTAATATAGTCTCCTTCTTCCTGAAGTGCTAACTCTTTTGATATACCTGTCTCTAAAAGATCTTCCCCTATTGGGCTCAGGCAGCTGGCGATGGGTCTAACGAATTTATCATACTCTTTGGTTGTTCTGATTATTTTTACAATGTCCTCTGGTGATAGCTTCTTGGGATTGGTTTTTTCACTTATCTCGGCCATTTCGAGGAATCTTTCAGCAGTAACTGTGCCCACGCCTTGAAAGTTCTCCATCATAAAATCTTTCATGTTGCTGGCATTCTTGTTGGCTATCAGGCGTCTAAAGGTCTCTACGTCTACTCCGTGGGGGTGAGGTAGGACTGATTCTGGGAGAGGAGGTATCTTGGTGGTTCCTCTCTCAAACTTGTAGAGCCTGCCTCGAGGGTCTATGTAAGTTATATCCGCATATGGTACCACCATAGCTGTCTGTTTAAGGTACTCGATGAGTCTATACATGATGCGAGTATAATCTCCATCCATCTGCAGTTCGATAACTGTGCCCTGCCATTTTGTCGGGTTAGCTTTTGCCTTATGTTTGAGGATATTGGCACGATTGTTCTGGATATCGATATTCATATGGAACTCGTGTATCTCGTTCCCGGTGCTACTGATGACTTCCACGGGTTTGTGTGTGGTGATCTGGCCATATAGCACTGCCATGGTTCCCCCAAGCCCGAAGGTCCCTCTTGCCTGTTTCAACTCATATTTACTGCCATAGAATACCTGTCCAAATGCCTTGGGTATATGATCCTCAGGGACACCGGTACCGTTGTCCTGTACCCTTAGCTTGTAGATATTGGTGTCAGCTTTCTTCTGGTTCGGAACCTCGCTTATTCGTATGAATATATCTGGTGGTTTCATACGTGCTTCAGCGGCATCTAGGCTATTTTCTACTAGTTCCCTTACGGCCGTGTAGGTTGCCCGGCTAGGGTTACTGAAGCCCGCGATCTCTCTATTCCTGTAGAAGAAGTCTGAGGGGCTTATCGATTGGTATTGGGTCTGTGACATCAATTATTCTCCTTTTTTTTCAACCGGCTCGTACCATATTTTTCCTCTTTCTTTCTTCAGTTTACGGCGGTATGCATATAGATAGTTCCATACTGTCTTATGGAATGATCCATCGATAAGCATCTCTATTGCCTCTTTTGCTACTGGTGTCCTATCGAATGGGCCTATTATGCCTACAGTTGAACCGTAAATACTCAATAGACACTCAGTCAGTTCCTCGATTAATGCCCTGCTTTTTCCATCTTTTCCGATGATTCTTCCTTTTACTCGACTCTGAGCGTTCTTGCTTCTTCCCACATATTCCTCTAAGTCTATGATTAATAGATCATAGTCTTCGTTCAGTAGTGAGAACGCCTTATTGGGGGTGAATCCGCGTCCTATTGCTTTTATTATGTTGCGGGCACTGAATAGTACAGATACATCTTCTTGTTCTGGGCTCAATGTTATCTGGACATTTCCGGCGTCGCTGTCAATCTCCAAGTCTACTTTGTATGTTGTCTCGATGCGTCTCTTGGTTTTTCCACTAGGTCCGATTAATGCGCCTACTCTGTCCTTCGGAATTCTAATAAATGTCTTCTGTTCCACCTGTAATCCACTCCTTAAGTTCGTCTGGGCTCTGGGTCTCAACCCCAAGTCGTCTAAAAAAACTGTTAATGTTCCTTATATCCCGCTCTACTAAGATTGGTGCCATAGGGTGCTTGGTTAGCATGGCTTGGCTGACATCGAAAATCACTGGTTTTTCATTATGATTCATAATATTATATTCACTGAGGTCACCGTGGGCTAATTCTGCTTTTTGCCACATCTTCTGCATCTCCTCTAGAACCATACTGTAAAATGACTCAGGCTCTAATGGCTCTAGGTCTCTCAGGAGAGGCGCAGACACTCCATCTTCTCCTATGAACGTCATGACCAGTATGTTTCTGATAAAATCAATAGGTCTTGGGCTGTTAACGTCTGCCTCCTTGCAGAGTTGGAGGTTCTTGAATTCTTTCTGGGTCCAAGTGTATATCATGCTACGTGTGTTCTTACGTACTTTCTTGAAGCGGGGATCGCCTTGGATATACTGCATCATGCCTTTTTTGAATTCCGCTGTATGGGTGTAGTAGATCTTTACTGCGAGTTCTTGATCTTCTGCATCCGTGGCATAGTATACCCTAGCTTCTTTCCCAGCATCAACGACGCCATGTATCGTATCGATGACTCTCCTGTTGAAGAGCTTGAGCATACCCTGTAAAGTCAGCCTATCAAAGACCTCTTCAATAACTTGGAATTCTTCTTTGTTTTTTTCCTTGAAGAGGGTTTCTTCTTCGTACTGTCTCTCTATCTGGTCTCCTTTTTCTTCAAAGTCTCTTTTTCTTGACATCTTTCTCATATTTTTTAATCTATTTGAAGGATGCCTTTTCGACGGAGGTCATCGACCTGGTTCTGAGTGTAGCGGTGGAAGATCTCGCCCCGTTCATCACTCTGGAATTCCCATGGGCTTACTAACACCACGTCTCCTTCTCTTATCCAGGTCCGCCGCTTCATCTTTCCTCTGATGCGGCATGTTCTTACGTGGCCGTCTTGGCATTTAACGAGTACACGGTCAAAGCCCAGTAGTTTCTGGACGATTCCGATTACATCGTTTTCACTGGGGTATACTATTTTTCTGAGGTTTTTCTCACTAAGTACCTTCTTTTTTCCCATTCAGTGGCCTCTTTGCAGAATCTTACACGCTTGGGGGCTTAAAAACTCATCCGCTGCTTGTTGCCTGTTTAAGCTGTTTTAGGCTTTCTTTGGCTTAGTGGGCTTTTTTTTGGTTTTCTCTATTTGTTTTGGGTGTTTTTCTAGGTTTACTGGAATGCGTTGGGATATTCTTGCTTCTTGCAGGGTGATGTGACAACGGTATGCGTAGGCTTCTACCCCTTGTCTTACGGCTTCTATGATGGCATATGTAAAATCTGGGTCCATCTCTTTATGTGGTCTCCACTCCTCCGCGTCATCTCTCTGAACTATGAAACAGACGGCGGCTCTACCCTGATTCAATGCATGGATTAGTGTACCCATATGTCGTGCTCCTCTTTTCGTGGGCGCGTCTGGGAATAAAGCAGTGCCCTGCTCGACCAATGTACAGCTTTTCGCCTCAACGAATATCTGGTTGTTTCCCTTGTTTAATAGCAGGTCTAGTCTGCTATCATGGAATGTGGGCTCAGTTCGCGTAACGCTGTATCCTTTAAACTCTGGGAGCTTATTCATCTTTATCGCCTCTCTTAGCATATGGTTAGGTAGTCTGCTGTCTATGCTCACCAATTTGTCCTTGTACTGGACCAAGGTGAGATCATAGTCTGTCTTCCTTTGTTTCCCCGGTTTATGTATCAGGTAAACAGTTGTACCCGGTATCATGAATTCATTCATCCTCCCCGGGTTAGGTATGAAGCACTCCACTGGTTTACCGTCTAGTTCCACAACTCCAAGAAACCTGTTGGGTCTACTGATCAGTCTAGCCGGTATGGGTGTTGAAGGATGATTCATAGGTCTATCAGGCTTTCTATCTCGTCCAGTAGTCTCTTAGTGTTGGCAGCTATCACCGTACATCTTGTCTCACGTGTTAACGGGAGGGGTCCGAATAATTTATCATTTACACTGTAATACCCCCCTGCTTCTTTTAAAATGAATAACCCTGCGCTAATGTCTGTGGCTCGTACTGTGCCCCTGAAGTCGATGTGAGCGTCCAGTACTCCCTCCGCTACATGGCAAAGACTAGCTGCACTACATCCCTCTGCTCTCATATGAAGGGCCTTGGTTATTATCCCGGTGGTCTTGTCTAGTCTCGGTTTCTTACTGAGGTCCGTGCCGATGAGTCCATCCTTGTACTGGATGTATCTGCTGGGCTCGATGGGCATGTCCTCAAGCGTGGCTCCACGTTTTTTATCAGCGTAATATGTTTGCCCTGTGTAGAAATTGGTTACTATACCGGCTATCACATCTTCTTGATGGGGTGAGGTGGCTACGCTTAGGCTTAACACTGATGGCTGGAGTCCTCTGCTCAGGTTAGTGGTGCCATCCACGGGGTCGGCTGTGATCACGAATTCTCCATCACCTAATAATCTGTCTCCCTCCTCGCTTATGAGCTGGGCGCTTATATTTTCCTCTATAAGGGTATCGATAATAGCGTGTTGCGCCTTGTTGTCTAATAGCTCTTTGAATTTTTTACTGGTTAGTCGTCCTCTTTTTGGTATCTCGTTGATTACCTTGTCTTGTATATTATGAGATAGTTTATAGAGTAATTTTTTCCAGTCCATTCTAGCTCCTTAAGGGTATCAGCAGGAGCTATAAATCATTAAGGTATAGGTTTTTGCGTGTCAGTAATTTCAATGAGCTTCTATAACCGTAAAACAGATGTGGTTGCCCGGGATATTCTGGGCAAGATACTGGTGCGTAGACTTGGTGACAAGCTTCTAGAAGGTGTAATTGTCGAGACCGAGGCATATTTTGGTGGAGATGATCCGGCAAGCCGTGCTTATGATGGTTTGAAGACCTATAACCAAGTTATGTTTGAGGAGCCGGGGCATTTATTCATCTATAATGTCCACCAGTACTGGATGCTTAACGTCATCGCCCACGAAAGGGGGGTTGGCGGTATACTCATACGCGCCATAGAGCCCACTATGGGGATAGAAGATATGAAACAGAATCGACCTGTGAAGAACATCAAGGATCTAACAAGTGGACCCGGTAAACTCACATTGGCACTGGATGTGGATAAGCGTCTGAACGGAGTTGATATTACGAAAAAGAGCAGCCCTGTGTATATCTTGGATAATCAATTTGACCCTGAGGTGGAGACCAGTCATAGGATAGGGGTAACACGGGACCTACCGAAAAATTACAGGTATTATGTGAAGAATAATAAATTTGTTTCTAGGTAGAAGGATTACTCCTTCCACTGGATGATTGCACCCTGTTTCTCTAAGCTATCAAGCTCCTCATCTGTCTTACCCAGCTTCTTCTTCAAGACCTCCCGGGTATGCTGCCCAAGCATAGGCGCTGGGCTCACTACCTCACCAGGTGTCTCGCTGAACTTTACCGGGAAGTTGGGTACCTTGTGTTTTCCAGCCGCCTTGTGGTCTACCTCGACCCACATCTCCCTCGCCTTCAGGTGAGGGTCGTCTATGGCTTCATAGGCTTCATAGATGGGTGCGCATGGGAACCCTAGTTTGGCTAGCCAGTCGAAGGCCTCTTTTCTAGTCATGTTCTTGATGCGCTCCAGCACCATATCTTTGTTAACCTCATCCACATCTAGTTCCTTTTTCAGGTTCTCGATAGCCTTACTTCTTTCCCCTGCTATCTGTATCCATCCATCCTTCACAGGAAGTATACCCCAGATCCTCTGGGGGTCCTTTGGTCTATCTTGGCGTCTATCGATGGGGCTCTCCTTGAATAGGTCATAGGCGACGCTGGCGCAGCAGTTGAATGCTACCATGGTGTCCACCTGGCATACATCGATCATTTGGCCTCTCCCTGTCTTATCCCGGTGCCTGATGGCTGCTACTATGCTGAAGGCAGCGTACATGGCTGGCCCTAGGTCTCCTAGGGCACCCGCCATGTTGATGGGTGGTCCCTCATAGTCATAGTTCTTGCCCGTGGCGTATGTGTGGCCGCTTATAGCTTCAGCTACTACTGCGTATGAGCCGTATCTGCTGTAGGGTCCGGTTTGTCCGAATCCGCTTAGGGCTGCGTAGATGATCTTGGGGTTCCATTCCTGAAGCTGGTCGTAGCCCAGTCCGAGGCGTTCCATGGTTCCCGGGGCGAAATTTTGGATCACCACATCGCTCTGTTTAACCAGTTCCTTGATCATCTCTTTGACCTCCGGGTTTTTGAGATCCATGGCGATGTCTTTCTTGTTGAGGTTTAACGCGTAGAATGTGGTTGATACGCCTTCATAGATCTCTCCTGGGCCTAGTCTCCCGATTGTTCCCCACGGTGGTTCTACCTTGATTACTTCTGCTCCCAGTTCGGCTAGCATCATGGTTGTATATGGGCCAAACCAGACGTGCGTGAAGTCAAGTATCTTAATGTCTTCAAGTATCTTCTTCATATTAACGTGAAAAGACTCGGTGCTAATAGATAATATTTTGCGTAATCAGTCTAATCCTTTGTCTATACTTTTTCTACCTGCACAATTACGCTGTGAGTTCTTGAACCAAAACTAGGTAACGTTGGTTCCGTGGATGTAAGAACATTAACTGATCCATTTACTTCAACATCCCCTTCGAATCTTGGCCAAACCCCTTCCTGTATACAGATCACCCCCTGCATAATGTCCTCGGTGACATATGCCTCGATTCTAGTTACTCCTCTTGGGCTAAAGACGTGTACCAAGTCTCCCTGTTTTATATCTCTGGTTTGCGCGTCCCTTGGGTTTATCCACGCCGCGTGGGTCTCACGTTCCCTGAACCATTTGATGTTATAATTCTGGCTGTGAATCCGATAACGGCTCTTAGGCGTAATGAGACGCAGTGGATAATCATCAGATACCTTGAATGATCGATAAACAGGAATCCGTGTACCTCCCTCGGCTTCAAACTCTTCTGAGCGTAACTGAATCCTGCCCGAGGGGGTCTTTAGCGGATGTTTCTCTGGATCATGGATAAAGTCCCCTAGACTTACCCTTTTCTGTTCTTTTCCCCAGTAGATGCCGTTTGTCTTAAACTCGTCATAATCTGGTATCTCGGAGTTTTTTACGAAGAATCTTAGCCACTCTTCTTTGGTTCTGTTCTCACTGAATTCATAAAGGAATCCCATTCGTTTGGCTAGTTCGCAGAAGATATCATAATCATGCATTGTGCCGGGTAACGGATCATAAACCTTGTTGGAGAATACGACAAAGTTTCCACCTCCCGTGATGATATCATATCTTTCAAGGAACGTGGTTGTCGGCAGAACCACGTCACAGTACTTAGCGGTTGTTGTGAGGAAGCGTTCATGGTTAACGGAGAAATCCACTTTCTTAAACGCCTCTATATTTTTCTGGACATCGCTTCCTTGAACAAGATAGTTCCCACCCACATTATAGATTACCTTAATATCTGAAGGATATCCTCCGACTGTTCCCTCCAGGATCGCGTCAGGCCAAGTATAAGTCGGAGTAATCAACCCGGTCGGGTTCTCAGGGACACTAATGGCTTCTACTTGGGGTCTACTTATATATCCTGTATGGCTTCCTGTTGAGCCACCGAGGACGCCAAGGTTGCCTGTGGTTGCTTGAATGGCTATGCTGAGTCTTACGGCGTCCTCACCACCAATAGTACGTTGTATGCTTAACCCTGGTATAAGACAAACCGGATGATGTGTTCCCAATAACTTAGCGAGCAGCTGGGTTTGATGGATCGGTGTACCTGATACTTCTTCAACCCACTCCGGAGTCTTGGGCGTATTATCATTTACACCGAGAACATAGTTCTTCAAGTCATTGAAACCGTACGTGTATTTCGCGGCATAATCCCGATCCACGCCATCATTTTTGATTAGTTCATAGAGTATCCCTAGCATCAACGCTGTATCAGTGCTTGGGAGAATCTGTACCCAGTCAGTGCATAGTGTTTTAATTGTGTTGGTTCGTCTAGGTTCAATTCCCACGACACGTACACCTCGCTTACGTGCTTCCCGTATATAGGATTCCAGACTTCCCCCGAACCGGGTGTCAACAATATTAGCGCCCCAGAGAACTATTAATTCGCTGTGTTGGATGGTCGCTGGATCTAAACCTACGTCAAGGGTTCCAAGAACGTATGGTGTGGTATATTCTACTGCTGCAACACTATAGCTTCGATTAAGTTCGGTATAACCTCCATACTTGCTAAGAAATCGTTTAGGTAGCCTGGATGTGTTATGAAGCGCTCCCCTTGTTGCGCCTGAGCCTCCGAGAAATATCACTGATTCGGGGCCATGCTTCTCCCGGATCTCCAACAGTTTCTCAGCCACAATATCCAGTGCTTCTCTCCAAGTGGCTTCCCTATATTTGCCTGTTCCTCTTACCCCTGTTCTGATGAGGGGTTTTGTGAGTCTGTCTGGGTGATATTGCATGTGTTGTAGTTGATATCCTTTGATGCATCCCTTGAGATAGTTTCCTCCCAGTGGGTTGTCTGTTATCCTTTTTATTTTACCGTCTTCCATGTGGGCTAGGAGGGCGCAACCTCCTCCGCAGTCAAAGTTACATGCGATAGGGATGCTTCTCAAATTGTTCCCAACTTTAGAGGCTTTTTCATTAATAAACTTCTAGTCGAGACCAAGATCCCATTTCTGATAGACCGCCTCTACTCCATCACCAACGATCTCTATATCATCGATCTCGCCTAACCTAGCTTCGTGAAGCCATTTGACATGGTCAATGTTCCATGGATCCATCCCAATGCAGCGCGCAGCGACAGCGTCCGCAGCAACAGAGTCCTGACTGGCAATGATGGTATCCATTTTGACTGGTGTACCTTTCCATGGACCTTTACCTGATTTCCCGTAGAATCCATCAATCACGCTGAGTGATGGCGGTAGTGTCTTGCATATATCGTATATCACATTGTTCATACCGTAGCGATGCATAGGGTATTTCCTGCGAGTGGTTAGCATACCGAACATGTTCTTGAGTCCCATGGTGATGCCTGTGTGATGCAGTGTCTTCATTGTTGGCACTGTGATAATAGGGTACTCTTTAGCAATTCGCGCAACTTTGAACTTTGCTATCTTCTTGGGGTTCTCGACTTTGAGTTCTACTTTGTCTTGGAGTTTTCTCATGTTAACATACTCCGCCCCCAATCGCTCAATTATCTCCATCATACCGGTCTCGTGAATGGCTGTGTCCGGTGAAGTTATACCTCCATCCGTCTCTACTACTAAGGCGCTTTTATCGAGTTCCTGTACTTTTTTGATCACCGCCTCGACGACCACTGGGTCCGTGGTGATCCCTGTCTCATATGTGTGGCTAGTGATTAGATTGACTTTGATCAAGACAGTACCATAAGGTTCTAAGGGTTCATGATAATCAATTAACTCCATTGCCTTATATACTGGCTCTAAACTCCTTGCACCTTTTACAACAGCGACTCTTGACATTATAGATACATTATCTGAATCCTTGTTTATGAATCAGATTGTCTCTAAACGTTATCACTGATGGTAGAGTACAGTAATGGTAGGGCTAATAACACAGTGTTCTCACCCTTCTTCGTCACCGAGTACTCCACCCTGAGTGGAGACTCTTGGTAGACTTTACGGTCCACATAGCCATGCTCCGTTAATAACGTGAGCTTATCCGATAAGGTTCTAGAGTTAACTCCTAGAACCCGTTTCAGGTCGTTAAATCCCATGGTTTTCTTGAGGAATAATGTGTAGAGAATACCCAGATTCCATTTCTGGAAGAGGAGGATAAAGCTCTTCTCCAAGGTTTGGAGGTTATTTTTTATCTCTTCGGGGCTGATATCATAGTTTTCACCGATCTGGTTGATAGTGTCCTGTATTCCTTCCAGTGTTCGCTGTATTCTATGGTCCACTAGTCGCTGTAGCTCGTTACTGAGGGTTATTGAGGTGGTCATGATGAGTGCACTTGGTGTGTTTTCGCTCACTTCAGGGTTTATAAGGGTTTACTCGTTACACCGAGTGTAACTAATACACTGTAGGTTGTCATTGATGGAGAAATATGATACAATAATCG
The DNA here is from genome assembly GCA_014729945.1 of Candidatus Bathyarchaeota archaeon. The sequence continues at coordinate 1,611 of WJJC01000049.1, read as the reverse complement.
TTGGAGCGGGAACAGGCGGCACCATGGCAGCTAAGACCCTTGCCAAAAGAGACGCAAAAGTACTCATGGTAGACATCAAACCAGAGAAGAACATAGGAGACAAGGTATGCGGAGACGTAGTCGGAGAACACCATATACATGAACTGGAATTGGGTACACCCGACAACGGGGCCTTCGAGTACAGGGTAAAAGGAATCAAGGTCTATTCACCAGACGAGGAGACAGTATTCACAGCAGCAAACAAGGAGTTCCAGGGATATATGCTGAATCGTCTTAAATTTGGGCAATGGCTTTTGGGGAAGGCGCTGGATGCTGGAGCTGAGCTCATGGACTCCACTATGTTTTTGGAACCTATACTGGAAAACGGAGCCGTAAATGGTATAGTCGCTAAGAAAGACAGGGGAAAGATAGAGCTTCATAGCGACGTTGTGATTGACGCCAGTGGGTTCCATGGCGTAGTCCGAAAGAAATTACCTCACATGGGCTTCAAGCAGGAGATAGCAAACGAGGACATCGAACTCTGCTACCGTGAGATACGCAGAGTAGAGAAACTACCAGAGGACATGGATTGGTGTGAGATATACCTTAACCAGAAGAAAACCCCCGGTGGATATACTTGGATATTTCCCACAAGCGATAACCGGGTGAATGCAGGCCTAGGTGTCTACATGAAGGGTGACTACCCGAACCCTAAGGAATTGTTCTATAAACACGTCGTTACTCGTCCTATTTTTAAGGGCTCTAAGCCCCTCAAGATGGGTGGAGGCTTCGACCCTACTCGTAGGCCCTTGGACCAGTTGGTTGGTGATGGCGTTGTGCTCATCGGTGACGCCGCGAGCCTAGTGAACCCCATTCATGGAGGGGGTATTGGCCCATCTATGAAGAGTGGTATATATGCTGGTGAGGCTATCCTCAAAGCGCTAGAGGCGAATGATGTATCCAAGTCAGGGCTTTGGAGTTATCCTCACAAGTTTATGACCACCTACGGGTTAAAACAAGCGAGTCTCGATATTTTCCGTAGGTTCCTTATAGCTACTGATAACACCGATATCGATTATGGCATGAAGTATGGTGTTCTGAAGGAAGATGATTTGATGAAAGCTGGACTCGGAGAAGAGTTTGATATCAACATCAGTGACGCGGTTAGCAGGGTGTTCAGGGGGATACATCGTATGGGGTTGCTGAACAATCTACGATTGACCGTTTCCCTGATGAAGCAGATTAAAGCTCATTATACTGCTTACCCTGAGACCCCTATCGGGTTTGAGGCTTGGAGGCAGCAGACTGTCGCCTACATAGATGAGGCGAGATCCAAGCTTCAGGACTAGTCCCTTATTTTCAAGTATACCAGTAGAATAAGAGCAGCTGCTCCCCAATATAGATGGATGAGTGGTCTTTTTTCCTCTTCAATCACCCTTTTATCCATTTGTGTAAATATTACATTAGCCTCGTTCAACTTTTCTCTTTGATTAATCTCATCTTGTATATAGTCGTGACTGGTTATATTCCAAGCCGTGATCGTGTTTTCTCTCCAGTAATACGCCTCGGTTATGAAGTGTTTCGTACTTAAGATCGAGCTTCTTTTCTAAAGAAGTCCAGACTCACCTAGAT
>WJJC01000048.1 GCA_014729945.1 Candidatus Bathyarchaeota archaeon | reverse complement strand
ATAATACTTGAAGGTACCATGAAGAAAGCCCTGAAAAGGAGCAGGATGCGCCCCAGTAGTATATACGGGGCTATGAGTAGTATATCTTTAGATTATGGCGTAAATATAATTCCCACCGACGACCAAGAAGCCACAGCAATATTACTCCATAGGCTCTGCTATAGGGAACAAGCCAAAGAAGAACGCACAATACAGCTAAGAAGTATTAAACGTAGTCTACCTCTACATGAGCAGCAGATATTCCTACTCAGTGGGCTACCCCAGATAGGTACAACATTGGCGGAGGATCTTCTCAACACATTTGATAACCCTTACAAGGTGTTGGCAGAGTTTGCACAAGCAGAGATACACACCAGTCCCTCGGGGAAGACAAAAAGACTACTGGGACCTTTAGCGGATATTAAAGGCGTTGGACCCACCATAGTGGAGACCGCCCAGCAACTGCTACATGAATCATATCCTTTTCTCTGTGGAGCTAAGAAAGAATCAACATAATTGTGCAATAAGTAAAAAAGGTGTTCTACCTAATTCTTATCCATGAAGCAACGTAAACTTGTTTTATTCACCTTAATTATAACCGTTTTTCTAACACCAATATTTACGGCACAGGGAATAAAAGTTATCACAGAACCGATCTCTAAACCCTTACCCACACTTCCTCAATCCGTCTTGCAGGGAGGAACCCTTAGAGTGGAAACAATATCTAACATGCCTCAGGATGTATCCGCATCACTAGTATCCCCTTATGATGAAGCAGATTTAACCCTAACGGAGGGCCCAACAGATAGTGACGGAACATGGATACTGGAGTTCACAGTGCCCATGGTTAGACCCGGGTTATACGATCTGTACATAACCTTCACTGGAACCGAGTACATACAGGAACGAAGTGTCTGGGTAATGACCGAGTGGCCAGAGAATCTTACTATATCCCAGATAAGTGACATCCATCAACCATATGGGGGAAATAACTTTACCCACTATGTATATGAGCAGAATCTCTTGAATCCCGATATGATTTTCGTTACAGGCGACATAGTTGATGTGGAGACTATCCGGGCGGCATGGGAGAACGTGCAAGGAACTATGAAATACAGTACAGTACCTATCTACTTCCAGCCAGGGAACCATGACTACACCAACGGGGCACAGTACTACAAGCAGTTCGGGGGAAAAACGAACTACACGGTTACTCTAGGAGACTTCTTCATAGTATCTCTGAACAGCCATGGTGGAGGCTACGTAAAGTTGGATGAAATAGCTTGGGCAGATAATATCCTATCCGAGAATCAGGATAAGGTAAAGATAATTGCCTTCCATCACCCACTTTTTAGTGGCGAGTATGAGGTTGATCAAGGGAGCCTTAAAGGGGGAGAGATAACCGGGAGCTGGGACAACATCGAGGAACTGGAGGATATAATGTATTTCACTTGGAGCCAGAACATGGACAATGCGAGAGAGATGCTGAAAGTTATAGAAGAAAATGATGTAAACATAATAATGTCAGGTCACGTACACAGGGATCTTATTTACCACTTGAATGATCAACACCACTTCATAACTACCACAACTATTGGAGGAGGGTCAGGTCAATACCGAGGATATAGACACATTACAGTGGGGGTCGATGGCTTAGTTCAACTAGACGAGTACGGTGAAACCAGAAAATATGATCCACCTAATAGTATCCCCCTGGAGAACATCAAGTACCTATATAAACGATCCAACGATGGAACAGGGACAGCAGCTTCAGCGATAGTGAAAAATGACTTATCCATGACATTGGAAGATGCCAAACTGGAGTTTATAGTTGATAAGACCCTTGACCCATCAGCCTACACCTTTACAGAAGAACCCAAGTACTATGAAGTAATCACGAGCAGCGAGGGGCATCACTTCATAACATACTACGATATCCCCCCAGAGTCAATGTTCACCACCACGATATCAGCTGAACCAGATACTACCAGTCCTGATATCACGATACATCTACCAGAAAACTATGATGAAGGGACTGATGTATTCGGATCCATATCTATAACAGACGATGGTTGGGGTGTCGAAAAAATCAACGCTGAGTACAGTATTGATGGGTCAACATGGACAAGTATACCTCTTGACTTAGCCCCCAAGATATCCCCGACGGAGTGGATCATATCCTATGCTGAAGACTATTATGAATTCACTATCCCGGGAGAAGGCGAGATAGAACTCAAGGTAGATGCTACAGATTTTGCGGGTAATACCGTCTCAGAACAATCAACAGTCTATCCTACCGTACCGAAACCCACAACAAACTTGGCTAACATAACCTATGATAGTATAACTGCATCATCTACGACAGCGGAAGCAGGAGTCCCCATCACGATAACCATCACACTGAACAACACAGGAGATAAACAAGGAAACGAGACCGTTGAGCTATATATAAACGATGAATTAACAGACAGTGAGACCGTCACAGTCGAAGAAGGCGCCACTGAGACAGTATCTTTCACAATCAAAATGGACGAGGCTGGTACATACAACCTTGTGGCCGGCGATAAAGCTACCATCATAACCGTAACTGAGCCAGAGCAGGAGCCCAGTGGAGGGATACCTGTATCACCCGTATTTACTGTTATTGGACTAATATCTACAGTATATCTCCTTAGCAAGAGAAAAACCCTCTAATTTTTTTCTATGGAAATCCTTTAAACAAAAAGATACGCCTATACCAGAAGTGGGCCCGTGGCACAGTGGATAATGCACCGGCCTCCGGAGCCGGAGATCGCGGGTTCGAATCCTGCCGGGCCCGCCAAATCACAATATATTAGAATCCTAATCCATATTGTAAACCCTTAGTGCGTTATCGTAGAGGACGTGTTGGAGTTCCTCTGTGCTCAGTCCAGCTACCTTGACTTTTGGTATCTCCCATCCTGGATGACCCAGAGGTGTATCACTGCCATACATTACACGGTCTATGCCCAAGCGATTTACGGCTTCCTTTATTTTTGTGTGCATGGTCATCCCGGCTGTATCAACTACTATGTTTGGGTAATCCTCTGCGACATCAAGGGCGCCATTAATGTACACAATATGACCGTGTCCCATATGGGCCATTACTATGGTTATATCGGGATATCGATCGGCTAGTCTTTCAAAACTCCATGGTAGACTCCATGGTGGATGGCCACAATGGATTAAAACAGGCACTTTTTTCCTCGCAGCGATATCCATCACAGGGTTTACTGTATCACTATCTGGTAGAAAGTTATTGAAGAGCGGGTTTAGCTTTACCCCTTTAAAATCCCATTCCTCTATAGCTTTTTTAATTGTCTCTGGTGCATCCAAATCCTTAGGGTTTACCCTTACTAGGCCCGTGATTCGGTGAGGATATTCCTCAATGGCTTCACGGGTTAATGAGTTAGGTAAGGCAGATACTACCGCTTTTTCGATATTGTATTCATCCATTAAATCTATGAGTTGTTTACTGTTGATGGATTCTCCGAATACTGGAAATTCCCCAAGGTGAGTATGTGCATCTATTATTTTCATCATCATTCACTTAGATATGTTCTCCCAATTTTTCTTCTTATAGCCTCTAATGTTGTTAACGTAAGAATAACCTCGAATACACTCTTCACTGTTAATGAGGTTAAATCGAAAAAAGCCGCAGAACCGTATAACAGGTAATCGTATATGAAATAACCCACGTTTTTCCATATATGACCAGTTAAAACAGCTATAATTGCGTATTTCCTGTGATTCTCTCTTTTATAAGCTATCAATCCTAACAGATATCCCATGGTTCCTCGTATGATGAAAGTAGCTGGCGCATAGACTGAGAAACTACTGCCCCAGAGCGGGTTCCATACATCGAATAGTGTTGCACCTACTCCACAGGCGAAGGCTCCTACGATGGGTCCACAAAGAATAGCGCTTAGGAAGGATACCAGGTTTCCCATGTGCCATACTCCAAGTGGTGGTGGCATAGGTATAGATATTGAAGTGGTTACATACACGAGGGCTGTGAATGCTCCCATGTAAGCTACGCGTCTTGAGCTGTGTTTGGTCTCTGTTTTAGTTTTCTGCATTACTAAGACCAATTATATTATAGATTAAACTATAATATAGTAGTTTCGTCTATAATATCCAGTGGGAGGGGGTCGTCTTGATAGCAAATTTATAAGCAGCCCACTAATACAATCAAGACATTAAAAGGAGACACATACATGAACCCCCTCGCAGAACTAAGAGAAGAATGCAAAAAACTCCTAACCAAAGGCTTAGAAAAAGCCTACGAGGATACTAAACTTCCAGACGCCAAATTCAGCCAACCACCAACAGCAGATATGGGTGAACTATCCTCACCAGTATGCTTCCAGCTTGCGAGGGAACTAAGTCAACCTCCAAATAAGATAGCCGATACCATAGTGGATAAAATACCTGTCCAGAGCAGTACATTAGTTCAATCATGTGAAGCAGTACAAGGTTACATTAACTTCCACGTAGATATTGAGAACTACACCAGACTAGTAATAGAGACCATAATACAACAGGATAAGGAGTACGGATTCAGTAAAATATCAGATCCGGGAAAAGTCATGGTGGAGCATACTAGTGCTAACCCAAATAGTCCACTCCACATAGGAAACGCACGTAACAGCATACTTGGGGATAGTTTGGCTAGCCTACTAGAGAAACAAGGGAACGAGGTAGTTATTCATTTCTTAGTGAATGACATGGGTAGACAGGTAGCTATGGCTACTTATGGCTGGAAACTCATGGGAAAACCTGAGCCAGTTGGAACCGCCGAGCTCTGGGTGGGTACAATCTATGCCTCAGTAAATGTTGTATTGGAGTTAATCAGGCTAAGAGATGAACTGAAAGAAGCTGAAGAAAAGGGCAGAATTTATGAGGCATCAGCAGCCAGTGAACAGATAGAGGAATACGAGAAAGCAGCCAAGATGTTAAAGGAAAGGTACACCAATATATATGAAAACCTCTCTGAGAAACTACCAAAGATAAAAAACCCTATTGCTGAAATAGTATCGTTAAACACGAGATACGAGAACAATGAACCAGATACCGTGGAAGAAGTAAGAACCGTCATCAAATACTGTCTTAACGGCTTTCAGGAAAGCTTAGGGACGCTGGGAATCTATTTCGATAGCTTTGACTATGAATCTGATCTCGTTTGGGCTCAGGCAGCGGAAAAAGTATTGGAACAACTAAAGGAAACAGGCTATGTTATCGAGGATGATGGCGCTCAGGTGTTGGACTGTGACAGGATCGCGGAAGACTTAGATCTAAAAGAACGATGGGATCTACATCCTGATCACGAGATACCACGACTAGTCTTAGTACGAAGCGATGGCACTACTCTGTACACTTTGAGAGATATGGCGTACAGCATCTTCAAATTCGGTATAGCCGACCGGGTGATAAACGTAATCGGAATGGAGCAAAAACTCGCCCAGCTACAGCTACGTATAGCCTTAGCTGCCATAGGCGAACAAGAGATGGGTGACAACCAACTACACTATGCATACGAGTTCGTTAAACTGCCAGGCGTAAAGATGAGTGGCCGGCTTGGGAGATACGTTACGCTTAATGAGGTATTGGAAAAAGCCGTTACTCTTGCTTTTAAAGAGGTGGATCTACGTAACCCAGAGTTATCTATGAAGATGAAAAATGAGATAGCAAAGATGGTGGGTTATGGCGCAGTCAAGTACACTCTCCTCAGCGTGGACCCCATGAAACAGGTTGTCTTTGACTGGGAGAAAGCCCTCAACTTTGAGACTAATAGCGCACCATTCATCCAGTACAGCCACGCAAGGACCTGTAATATACTAAAACGAGCAACAGAGAACCCAGAACCAGAATATGGGACACTAACAGACATCAAGGAACGAGAGCTCATAAATTTGCTAGCCCAGTTCCCTGAGAACTATGAACGAGCAGCAAATGAGCTCCAGCCAGCGAATATAACAGCCTACGCCAATAACTTGGCGGATAAATTCAATAGCTTCTACGCTACCCAGAATGTTCTCAAAGCCGAGACCAGTGGATTGATGGGTGCACGACTCGGAGCCGTGGATGCTACGCGGATCACTTTAAGAAACGCTTTAATTATCCTAGGAATCGACGCCCCGGAGACCATGTAGCTATAATTCAGCTACTTTTTTCATATCCTCTTTTAGTGTACCAAGTAGATTTCTACGATAGATAGCGGCAGCAGGATGATACAATGGGATTAGTTTTACATTTTCCCAGGATGTTTTAATTAAATAAACCTCTCCATGAACCTCTCCTATAGATTGATTATTTAATCCATATCTTTTCTGGAAGTAAGTGACTGAGCTATTTCCCATAGGCGCTATGACGCTGGGCTCTATAATCTCAAGCTGGCGGATCAAATAAGGCTCACAAGACTCAACCTCAGCCTTCCTGGGTCGCCTATTACCCGGAGGTCTACATTTTAAAATATTTCCGATAAAGATATCTTCTCTGTTTAGACCAGCGTTTTCTAGTAATTCGTCTAATAATTTTCCAGCTTGACCAACAAATGGAAGTCCTGTTGTGTCCTCTTTTCTTCCAGGCGCCTCACCGATGAGTACAATCCGTGCATCCAGGTTGCCTGAACCCACTACTATGTTTTCCCTTTTCCCACCTAGGCTACATTCACGACAAGTCTGCGTCTCTTTCTTGATCTCATCCATTTTCTTCTTTTTTTCCAAACTATCCGATTTGTACATTAGAAAACACCCTTCTTGT
>WJJC01000047.1 GCA_014729945.1 Candidatus Bathyarchaeota archaeon | reverse complement strand
GTGACAGAACCAGACCGTGTCCTCAAATATGCCACTATGAACTCTTAGAAGGATTAGATCATATTTTTTGATGCTTTTCAGTTGTTGCACAGTTACTTCTTCATCTGTATAGATGTCTACTTTGTACTCATTTTCGTGAAGTAAGGATATAGCTTCTTGTGTGAAGTTAAAACTGTAATTAGCTTCGCTGAGGGGGTTTATGATGCATGCCTTTAGTGTGCTGAAGCTGATTTTTCGCTGCGTGTTCCAGACGGATATTCCTAGCAAGGTTATGCTGATTGCTATTATTGCTAGTGTTTTGATGTGCCGATTTTTCTTATTGGACACATTATTGAATGCGAGAAACCAGTAAAATACACATAGTCACCACGTAGATGAGCCTCGGGTAACTCGCCCTTTTATTTGTTAGTTTAAAAGATACATTTTATATCCACCACCTCATTACCAGAGGCAATCAATAATCCAAGAGCAGACAAATAAAATGGAATTTAAAGACATACAAATCAAAGACGAGATCAAGAAAGCGATAAACGACCTCGATTTCGAAGAAATGTTCCCAATACAGGAAAACGCGATACCCCCCATGATGGAGGGAAAAAACGTACTGGGACAAGCAAAGACAGGAACAGGGAAAACCGCGGCGTTCGGTGTACCAATGCTCCAGATGCTGGACCCGGATAGTAAAAACGTTGAAGGACTAGTAGTAGCCCCCACAAGGGAACTTGCCCAACAAATAACAGATGACATTAATTCATATGGTAAATATCTCAAGACTGAAGCCACAGCCATCTACGGGGGAGTATCCTATAATCCCCAAATTAACGCCCTCAAGAGAGGTGTAACCATAGTGGTGGGTACACCTGGGCGGTTAATTGACTTGATAAAAAAAGGTCACCTGGATCTTAGACACGTTAAGATGGTTGCACTGGATGAAGCTGACAGGATGTTCGATATGGGGTTTTATGACGATATCGAGTATATTCTCAGGAAACTACCAAAGAAACGCCAGATCAGTCTTTGGAGTGCGACCTTTGATGAACGGACAATGATACTGAGCAAGCAGTTCATGCCCGACTTTGTTGAGGTAAATATGAGCAGAGACGAGATCAGTAACCTAGATATTACTCAGTACTATATTGTCATGGCTCATCACGAGAAACGGAGAACATTGAAGGAGGTTATTGAGTTCTTTGATGTGGATCGATGTATAATCTTCTGTAGAACCAAGTATACTGTGGACCGGCTAGCCTCTTATCTGAAAAAGAATAATATCCCAGCTGAGCCCATTCATGGTGATTACAGCCAGAACCGGAGACAAAGAGTGCTTAATGGGTTTAGAGACGATAACTTTGAGCTTATGATAGCAACAGAGGTAGCTGCCCGAGGACTGGACATCGATGATGTTCCATTTATCATCAACTATGATATTCCTGACGACCCTAACATGTATTTCCACCGTATAGGCCGAACAGCGAGAGCCGGCAAAAAGGGTACGGCTATTACCTTTGTATTACCCGATCAGGAACTGGAGCTGGAGCGGATTAAGGCAATCACCACGACAGAGATCGAGAAATGGAGTCCTCCCCCGAGTTTCCTCTTCTAACCAGTTATATATCGAACCCTCTTTTTATTGTGTCATGAGCACATATTTCGATAATCAGCCAACCGAACAAGAGATACGGGAGTCAATCAAGGGTTTTTCTTCATGGCTTGAGATAGACCTAGACTCTATTGGACGTAACTTGGAGCAGGTCAGGGAGAGGACCGGTGGACGAGAAGTGATTCCATGTGTCAAATCCAACGCCTATGGACACGGGATCGTACCCATTGTTGCTTATCTTGTGGAGCAGAACATAGAAAGAGTACTTGTGGCAAAACTGTATGAGGCTATGCAGCTCCGAGAAGCCGGGTTAGATGTTGGAATAGTATCCATTGATCCACTTTTCAGCGAAGAGGAAGACAGTAAAGTGGTAGAACACAATATCACTCAAACCATATACCAGCCGGAGCCAGCTAGAAAACTCAACAAGGCGGCTATGAAAGCAGGTAAGGTTACCCCCATCTGGATAAAAGTTGACACAGGTCTTGGACGTGTAGGGGTTAAGTGGAGTGAAGCCGTTGAATTCATCTCCATGATTGATGAACTGGAAGGTTTACGCATAGAGGGAATGTTCAGCACCATGAGTGAAGTTGAGGAGTTGGATCGGAAACAGGTTCAACGCATGCTGGACATCGAGGAAGAGTGCATGGAAAAGGGGATAACTGTGGGAATCAAGAGTATAGCCAGCAGTAACGCGGTATTCCATAAACCCTACACTTATCTGGACGCTACACGCCCCGGGTTAATGCTCACAGGGTTTTACCCTGAACCCGGTGATATGGGTCAGGGAATCGAGTTGGAGCAGAGTCTCTGCTGGAAGGCGAGGATCGAGCACGTTAAACCTGTAGAGAAAGGCGAGTCATTGACCTATAGTAGACGTTTTGTTGCATCTGAACCCATGATTGTGGGTACTGTGCACATTGGGTACTACGATGGTTTCCCCCGGGGCTTAACTAACAAGGGTAAAGTGCGTGTAGGTGATGAGGTCAGGGATGTGCTGGGCACAGTATCTGTGAACCACTTCTTACTGGATCTCACGGATACAGGTTTTGAGGTAGGTGATGTGGTTGAGCCTATAAGCCGTGAGGGGGAGAATAACGCCTTGAATGTGGCTGAGACAGCGGGTATAATGACTTATAGTCTGGGTAACGGGTTGCATATGCTTATTCCACGGGTGTATTACCTGGATGGGAAGCCTGTTGCCTTAACTAACCCTCATCTTGTGGAATAATCATATTCCCCTGGAACATTACCCTTTAAATTATAGTACCGGGGAATATTTGGAGAGCTGGGGTAGCATAGCTTGGCTAATGCGCTGGACTCATGATCCAGAGGTTAAAGGCACCAGTGCCGTAGCCGGATAAAGAGCGTGGGTTCAAATCCCATCCCCAGCACCTTTCTCATTCTAATTGGTGTAGAATATACTTGTCCAGTTTTTTATTCACTACGTTATAGAAGTAGTAACTTGGACGTTCCGAGTCTTTCCCGTATCCAGAGCATATTCAATACATGTCTGACTCCTTTAAAGCCGGTGAAGGGGGTCAGCTTAAAATCTTTCAATGCGCTCAGCTGCCCGCTTATAGTCTCGCTCCAGGGTTTCATCGTAGATAGCGTGTATTCCCTTGATGACAATATCCTTAGTGCCTTTCACCAGCCCTCGGTTACGGAGCTCCCAGTACATCTCAGCCAGCTCGCCGTCAAGGCGGCGCTTCATTAATACAGATTGTTTTGGCACTAGATCCATCCTCTCTTTTACTTCTATTTTCTGTTTCTCAACCTTGGCAAGGATAAACTCAATGTAATCCTCATTATGACGTCTTTCTACACCTTGATTTTTAGAACGTTTACTATTAGTTTCTGATTATTTCAAGAAATATCCGCCAAATCATAGGGATCCTGATTAACTCCTAAAATAGTAAGATAGCTGTGTATCTCAAACCACCTAAAATGGGTCAGACTTCCAAAAAATGTGGTGTATATCCTTGTATTTTCAAATACACATGTAGATTTAGAGCTTATTCAAGACCCACTCAATAGCCTCACTATAAGCTTGAGCTACCTTAGTAGGATTCATCCTTTCCTCATCATTCAATGCCGGTAATTCATGGACCTTCTCTGGCTCAAGAAAATGAACGACATCCATAGCACGAGCTTGACCACCCCCCGATTGCAGTTCCACGGCTCTTTTTAATCGCACTGGATCATAATGCACCGCTGAACCCGGAGCCACCCCGATAACAGCAACATGCTCATAATCCGGGGCCGGGTAAATAATATCCGTAAAACTCTCCGCCACGAGAAAATCATACATATTCCCAAGATAACTCACACAGTTCACGATAGAAACAGCGCTACTACGATTATAAACCTCAGACCACTCACTCAGACTATCCACTTCAATTACTTCATCAGCCCCCTCTAGAACGGTATCAATTATGCCCTCATCTATCAATTGCCGGGAATCCCGGCGAACTAAAAACCGGTTAACCACCTCACCACCCTTCACATGTGTGTACCTCTCCAAAACAAAGTTATTGAAAAGATTTCCACGATCCAGATACAGATTACGCATTCTTCCCTCCTCTAAATACAATTTGGGATCCAATGGAGAAACAAGCGCATCAATGGGATTCAAGACCTCAAAAACTTCATCACAATCCGCTGCATCCCTCAGCTTAACAACATCCCTACTATACAAACGCCCCTCCCCCAGACACCTCTCAAATGCATTATAATGATGCCAGAAACTATGACTAGCCCTACCCTTTAACGGAGCCACACTTATCCCCCACTCTCTCATCTCGTGGAGAAGCCCTATACTGAATGTGGTCTTACCCGGGGAGTCAGCGAAAAGACCAAAGACAAAAACAGAATCCATTGTAAATCCATCCCTTTAACCCGATCCTAGCTTAAAAAACTGGTACCCCTTCATTCCTAAACCTCAACTAGAGTACCGATCCCTATAACTAATACAGATTAGAAGTGAAGCATCATTAAAAACACAGCCCCCCTAGAGAAAAGGATGGCGAAAACACAGAGCTGGGACCATAAATCACTAAAACTACTTATTTCCGTAGCTCTGTTCATACATCTCCTTAACTTCATCCCAGTTAACGCTGATGAAACAGGCAACTGTACCCTAAACCAACTCACATTATATAACTTCACAAGCGGATACTATAACCTGGTAACATTAGCAGAAAGCAAAACAGCGGAACCTTGGATAATACACCAGAACCACAAGAAATATCTCAACCTCTCATACACCGCACCTACCCGGGGAAATTTGGAGGTAAGGATAAAACCACTGGAAGGGTCCTACCCCTACATTGAACTAGGCGAAGGATGGAACCCAGACCCCCCCAGTTATACGCGAGCCATGACCCAAAACGAGACAACATGGTTCCTACTTACACCCCCGCTGGTTCTATCAGACACAAACACCTCCAGAGTAGTCGATGGCGAGATAATAACCTGGGAAATCTACAGATGGCCAGATCTATCAGGTATGGTAAACTTCACTTTTTTCTCCTCTGAAGACGTTGAGTTTAACCTATTAATTCACCCAGTATCCCCGCGACAGAATGAGAAAATCACCTTCTTCACAAACAGCAACGCCAAGATCCGTAACATTACATGGACATTATCCGGTGAAAACCTAGACTGGATAAATAAGACAAACATATTAGAAGCTACAAACCTAAAATCAGGCAACTACAGCGTATCCGTACAAGGCATAGATGAATTTAACACAACTCACATATCACACCGAGAACTCCACGTCAAACCACCTGTAAATAATCCCTCAGCCTTCGACCTCAGCCTATTTTCAATAAGCCACCCCGAATCAGTAACCCCCGGGGAATTATCCCCATTAACAGCCACCTTCGACTATACAACACCTATATGCATAGACGTAAAATTTACCCTTACTACCCTAGAAACAGGGGAAATCCTCAAAGAAACAACGCGTATCCTAAACGGAACAGGATCAACCCGGTTCACCCACGATTTAATAACAGAAAAAGAAGGCATCTACCACTTCAAAATACACGTATACTATAAAACAAACCAGGAATGGATCGAGTTAACTCAATCTGATACAAGTTTCACGGTAATAGTAAACGAACCCGAAAATCCAGCTAAAATACCCGGATACAATATCCTACCCGTATCCGCTGGAATCTTATTACTAATAATAACCCGTATATTCAAGGATAAAAGAAATAATTAAAAATAAACTAAAAAACGGGTTATTCTTTTGCTAAGATTATCGCTATGTTACTGATGTTTCTAGGGTTCCCTTCCTCTGTCTCTAGCTGTTCAGTACCTATGTTTATCTCCTTAACCTCTAGATCGGAGAGGAACTGGTTTCTGACGACCTCTGCCACGTCGACTGCTTTGCTTATCGCCCGTCCACGCGCCATTAGTGTTACTTCTGTTTCTGCTTTTTTTAGCGCTGTCATCACTGCGAGACAGTAGGCCATAACTGGCTTTCTTCCTATGTATATTATGTTTTCTTGGCTCATAGTGTTCACCGTATGATGTTTATCGGTATCTGTAATCTCTTAAAAGAACTATTAATGTTTTAGGTGAATCCCCCAGAATATTCAACAAAACATCACTCAACCCTTGTATGTAATCACAGATTACAAACAATTAGCTAAATCCTTGACCTCCTGTTCTAACTCAATCTAACCCCAATAGTGGGCAAGGAGTAGTAAAAATGAAACTAAGCAAAAGAAACGGTATGACTGGACTCGAAACAGCAATTATCCTGGTTGCTTTCGTTATCACAGCAGCAGCCTTCGCATTCGTAGTGCTGAACATGGGTTTCCTCACAGCCGAGAAAGCCCAATCAGTGATCTCATCCGGCATGAGTGAAGCAAGCAGCGCATTGCTGGTTGACAGCGGAGTAATTGGTCAATTCGGTAATACGGGCGGAGACCAAGCAGATGTAGATCTATCCAAACTAACATTCTACATCAAGCTCAGCCAGGGACATGAACCAGTTGATCTGGATGACAGTAAACTAGTGGCTACTTACACTAACCCCAGAACACACGCGGAGTTGTATGACTCAAATGCGACAATCATGACTATAACAGGCGTCAACAGCGACGGAGACAGCCTATGTGAGACCGGTGAGAAGTTCAAGGTAATAATAGACTTCAGTCAACTAACAAACTCCACGATGGAGCCAGACGTGACCCTAGATAACGCATACACTCATCCATACGAGGAATTCAGAGTAGAGTTAAGACCATCCGCGGGAGCAGTCTTAACAATAGAACGCCAGCTACCAGCCGTATACAGCGATATAATGGTTCTAGAATAGAACCACTTCCTCTTCCCCTTTTTCTAATCACTAACAAAACCATCTTATTTTTAATAAAAAATAGGTTTATTTGTTTACTAGCTCATACTTGACGTTTAAGGGTTTTAAAGTCTCTTTTACTTCTTTTTTCAGTTTTTCTAGGTACTCTTTTTCTGGCTCTTCAATCCACTCAAAATAAAAATCGTATTCTCCTGTGGATTCCCCCGATGTACTTATGATGGTTTTACATCTTTCAAGAGTGACTGCTTCTAAATCTCTAAAGTAGTCCATTGTCCACTGGGGTTCAACCATCTGAATATCTGGCAGGCTAAACTCAAGTAGGTTGTCCATTATACAGACTTTAGGCTTATCGATGGCTAGTTTCTCCAGTTCTTGTATCGCTTTTTCTTTATCTCCTTCTGTTATCTTAATCCATGTTCTCATTATGGTCAGTAAACTATAGACGGGGTTACTTATTTGTATTGTTCAATGAAGGATAAAAGATTATAGAGTGTTTTTAACAGCTTTACCGTTTTTCAGGACATACTTTATCTTGTCTTTATCCTGCAAACACTTGATATCTTCTAGAGGATCATCTTGAATCATAACAAGATCCGCGTACTTACCGGTCTCGATGGTTCCAAGTTTATCCTCTTTGCCCATTACTTTGATTCCATTCAACGTACCAATGGATAATGCCTCAAAAGGAGACAAGCCAACCTTCTCAACGTATAGTTCAAGCTCCAAAGTACTGCCCCCAAACGGGAAAATGCCACCCATAGTGTCTGTGCCTACCGCTAGGGTTAGCCCTGCTTCGTACAGTTTTTTAATATTCGTAAAGATGGTGTCATACATCTCAGAAGCCTTGCTCTCAGGCCTTAGTTCATGAATCCTCTCATAAACGGACATGGTAGGAACTATTTGGGTTCCTTTTTTCTTCATTAATTTAATTGTTTCATCGTCTGCCCTATTTCCATGGGTAACAATATCTACCCCGCCGTTCACTGTTCTCCTTATTGACTCAGGGAAATAACAATGAGCCATGACCTTTCTACCCCAGTCGTGAGCTATGCCCGTGATAGCTTCAATTTCCTCTTGGGTGTACTCAGGTATCCAAGCTGGATCTATTTCGCTACCGCCGCCCCCACCTGTTACAATTTTAATAAAATCTACCCTGCTTCTAAGCTGCTCTCTAGTAGCCTTCATACACTCAGGTACGCCATCGGCTAGTCTTCCATCCATACCCCAGCCAAAAGGTCTTCCTTCCTTTACCCATTCAAGGGGTAGACTTTGATTATCTCCATGTCCCCCAGTAGGACTCAGATATCTTCCGGCAGCCATTATCCTTGGGCCTTCGACGATTCCTTTTTCAACTGCGTTTCTTACGTAGAGGCCTATTAGTCCACCTGTATCCATTACTGATGTGATCCCCGCGTTAAGCAATTGTTTTGTTTGGTTCGTTGCTGCATTAATTAGCCGGGTTTCATATTCTTCTTTGATTAATTTTGGTTTTGATTCTTCGCTACCAGTAAAATGTACGTGGCAATCTACCAACCCGGGTAATATTGTCGAGTCGAGTTCTTCAATTATTTCTGCATTTTTTGGGATGTCTATATTTCCTTTCTGTCCTACTTCAGTTATCTTGTTGTTTTTTATTAATATAATTGGCTTTTCTAAGATCTGAGTGGCGTCTATTAACTTAGATGCTATAATCGCTTTCGTCCTCATACTATTACTTTGAGTCTTAATTAATTTATTTAACCTATTGGTTCTATCTTACTTATCTTATATAGAAAAATTAAGTATTACCCTAACTGTTTTATGTCTATAACATCACTCTATTATCTGGAAAATATCAGGTGAAAAATAAATGGCAACACCACTTTTTCAATTTCCAGGAATCGCTGAAGGGCGATTCATTGGATTAATACTCGACATAATACTATTCGCATTAGTAATCTACTATACAAGAGGAGACAAACAAATTTACATACGGCGAGTAGCAGGTCTAGACGCCATCGAGGAAGCCGTTGGAAGAGCGGCTGAGATGGGTAAACCTGTAGTATGCAGCTATGGACTAGGTGGATTCACATACTGGACTTTAGCAGGCCTCGCAATACTATCACACGTCGCTGAATTATGCGCACGAACAGGGACAAGACTGATCGTACCTACAGGAGGTTCAACGTCTTCACTGATCGTTCGACCAGTCGCGGAAGAAATCGTAAAAACAGCATACACCGTGGAGGGAGTTCCCGATCAATATAACCCAGATGATCTACCATTCTTGAGCGGCCAACAATACGCCTATGTAGGTGGATATGTGGGCATTCTACAGAGAACTCGTCCAGCTTCGGTTATCATGACTGGTTCACACTGGAGCGACGCCATGAACATCGCAGAAACAAGTAACGCGGTTGGAGCAATAACCATCACTTCTGGGAGCTACATCTCAAACGTAGCCGCACTAGCATGTGCCTCAGACTATATCCTAATCGGAGAAGAGGCACCAGCAGCAGGCGCCTACTTGTCAGATGAACCTTCTCAGAGGGCCAGTATACGCGTACAAGACCTATTCAAGTTTCTAGCCTTGGGATGTATAATCCTAGGACTTGTGCTAAACAGCTTTGGCATAAACTTTGTGGGGAATCTTTTGTCAACTTAGGAGATGAAATGAAATGTCAGACATATTGAAGAATCGAGAACTACAACTCATCGTAATGGCGTTATCTTTCCTGTTGGTTTTTGTACCATATTTCATTGAAATCCCAGCACTGGAAGCTGCATCAACTAAACTAATCACAATAACTGCAATCGTAAACGCTGTAACACTGATCCTTGCACTTAATAGCCAGATAAGGCGCGGAATTAACATAGTTCAGAGAAGACAAACAGGTTGGTATTTCAAAGCATATATGATAATCACGATGATACTAATGGTCATCTTTGCCTTCTTTGGGAGAGAGACCGGTCCATATCATTGGGTAATGTATGCTGTTATCAACCCGTTAAGCTCTGTGAACTATGGTATCCTCGCATTCTATATGGCATCAACTGCAGCAAGAGCATTCAGAGCAAGAAATACACAGGCTATGCTTCTATTAGCTACTGGCTTCATTGTACTCTTGTATCAAGCACCATTAACAGGGGCGTACGCACCTTGGCTTGAGCCTATCGCACTATACTTTGGAGACACTTTCGGCATGGCGGCTGGTAGGATGTTCCTAATCAGCGTAACTGTCGGAGCAATAGTCTTCGGAGTACGAGTACTAATAGGTGAAGAGACAAGTGTACTCGGAATAAGAAAGGAGGAATTATAATGTCCGAAAACGATTTGATGAAGACTCTGGCAACTTATGACCGAAGATGGGTTTACTTAACTCTCTTCCTTGTGGTTGTCCTCCCTCTACTGAGACCAATCGGGATGCCGATTAGCGTTAGCCCAGATACTGTACAATACTATGAAGCAATAAACACAGTAGGTGACGGCGATAGAGTACTCTTTACACTGAACACAGAGTTCAGCGGATATAACGAGATTCAATCGGGGATTGTCGCTAGTATGCGTGTATTCATAGAGAATGGTGCCAAGATCTGCGTAGCTGTAGGACACCCAGAGGCAACTGGTATTCCTCAACTTGTATTCGATAAACTTGAGACAGAGCTTGAGGAAAACGGATACCAATACGGGGAAGACTACGTAATCTTAGGATATGTAATGCCAAATGAGGCCTCAGTGGCTTCAATGGCACAAGACTTCCAAAGCACCATTACACAGGACTGGCTAGGTAGACCAATCGATGACACATTCCTCACAGAAATCGAAACCTATGAGGACTGGGATCTCATCGCTGACTTCACTACCGGTCTAGCTACAACGTATCTTCTAAACCACTTCGCTCTGAGAGGGACTCCTATGACGGTAAACTGTATAGGCGTTATGATTGCAAGTCAGAAACCCTATGTTAATAGCGGAGTCTATCTCGCTATTCTTCAAAGTATGAGAGGCGGAGCAGAATTAGAGTTCCTAACAGGACACCCTGGACCAGGACTTACTGCAATGGATGCCTTTACGTTTGGGCACTATATGCTGCTTCTATTCATCATAGCCGGAAACATCGGGTACTATGGTTACTCTAGAAAGCAGAGAGGAGGCAGGTGAATAAAATGGTAACAATGATCGATTACTCCATTACAATCGTCGGCGCCTTCCTAGCCATGTGTATGTTCTCAACCCTATATGGAAAGAGCAGTCCGCTCTACTCATTGGCTGAGGAGTCATACATTGGTTTCGGAACAGGATTAACCATCGTGATTAATGCTGAATATATCTGGAGAACAGGAATCGTCAACATCATGAAGGGAGACTATATTCTCATATTGGCTCTCATCTTGAGCGTGATGATCCTATTCCGTGTTCACCCGAAATACAACTATGTAGCTAGGCTACCAATAGCTATAGCTCTTGGAGCACAGTTCGGGTTAAGTCTAAGAACACTGATCTTCAGCGGCTTCACACAGCAAATAACCGCAACAATAGTTCCACTGTTCAGTGGGGACATGGTAACGCTGCTTTATAGATGGACAATTGCGTTGAGCGTCATCTTCATGATGACCTTCTTCTTCTACACCATAGAGTTGAGTGGCCCATTAGCTACTAGCGCAAAGATAGGAGAATACTTCTTATACACTGCATTCGGAGCCATCTTCGCTCAGACCTTCATGGGAAGGCTTGGGCTTTTCGTTGGCTTCATGCAGAGTTATACAGTGCCTCCTTGGAAAAAACCTATACTGATTGCGGCAATGGTTATTGTCTTCGCGGTCCTTGTAATAATGGATCGCACCGGTATGCTAGAGAAGTATACGCCAGTCGAGTAAATACCCCTATTTTTTATATTCTTCTTTTCTTATCATCCTTAATGAGTGATGATTGGAGGCAGTGGGAAGATCTTCCGGAAGAAAAGGAAGATGAACTAATAGATAAATTAGCCCAGTTACTCGTAAAAAACCGCCTAGGTTATTTAGGGAAAATCCTATTGGAGAGTGGTGGACCCTTAACAAGTCTATTTGCAGAGTTTTATATGGGTTTATATGGACCATATTTTGATTTCCTAGAAGTTGATGAATACGTAGCTCTTTTAAGAAGAAAAGGAAACATAGTTAAATTATTAGAAAGAATTGATGAGAAAACAGCGGAGCTTAATCCGTAGTAGCTTTTGTTTCTTCTTTTTTCCTTTCTCTGAGTTCTTTATTAACCTGCTTCTTAATTCTGTATCCATATAATGCTATGCCGAGGATTATGAGATTATAAAGTGTGAATGTCTCCAGCGGAAACGAGATAATATTTGTGATGAAAAAAAGATCCAGAACAATGGTTCCTGCAACTAATATGTTACTAACCATTAAGAAAATACGTTTTTTCTTAGGTAATATCTCTTCTAGATCTTCTAATGTCACTTGCTCACCGTTTTATGAGGTTTAGGAAGCAAATCTTCCAGTTTTGCTTCCTTTAATGCCTTTATGAACTCTATAACTTTTTCAGTATATGGTTCCATAAGTTCTCTTCCCTTTTCCACTGATGCTGTGGTTGAAACAACCTTTTTACCGGGCCCTCCAAGCACGCCTGTTTCGGTAAAATCAATCGTATCCCATGGATAACTAGCTGGCCCAACTGTTCCAAGTTTTCTCAGCTCTAATTCACCTAATTTCTTATTTTGAACCGTATCCACTGCCTTTTCCATGTTGACAAATTCTGGGTGATAGTAGAGATTTTGACTGGTCTCTCCCGCGGCTCCGTGCCCTTTGAGCCCTTTAGGTGGATATGAGTTTATCATGCACGCAAAGATCCCATAATCAATCCGGAGGTCTTCGCAGACCTCTAATAAAGCTGCATTATTTCCTCCATGTCCATTCATAAAAACTATCTTGGTTGTTCCATGATCAGCCAAGGATAAAGCTATGGATATCATATACTCTCTAAACGCATCTGGACTTACCCATAATGTTCCAGGAAATTGACGATGGTGTCTTGATACTCCGACAGGTATCACAGGGCTAACTGGTACTTCTGTTTCTTCTCCTACTTTTCTTGCTAAAGCCGCTGCTAGCAAATGATCTGTTCCCAGCGGGTTATGGGGACCATGCTGCTCTGTAGCCCCTACAGGTATAAGAGCAACTTTGCATTGCTCAAATACTTTCTCTGCATCTGACCAGGATATCTCTGCGATTTGAACCAATTGTTATCCCTCTGCAGTGAAGTAAGCATCATCTGCCTTTATATCAAACTTTTTCAACTCTTCGATGAATTCTGAGATATCATCAACAACTGTCTTCACCATCTTTTCTCCTTTCTCTATACTGTATTTCGATGGTTCCCCCAGATTACCCAACTCCGTAACCTCATCGAACATCCTGGGTGTAGATACTTTATCCTTGTATTTTCGTGTGAATTTGCTCCAACTTTTTGGCTCGCTCCAGTCCGTTATTGCTTCTTCATTAACTCTCTGACCAAGACTAACACTGAAACTAGTCTCCATCTCACATGCATGTCCGCCGCTCTCTTGCTCCAGTATTTCAAGAGCTTCGGAACCGAAGCCTCTCTGTGAGTTGAAAATCATTAAGCTATAAACACGGTTTCCTGTTTCCTTGAATAATTCTGATTGTGCTTGATGTATCCAATTGGTGTTACCACCGTGACCATTCATAATCACTATTTTCTTGAATCCATGCTCAAATAGGCTGAGACATACCTCTTTGTACAATTTTACTAGTGTCTGTGTCTTGAGAGTGATTGAGCCCGGGAAGTTCATATGGTGATGTGAGTAACCAAAAGGCATAACTGGTGTATAAATTACACCTGTTTTCTCAGCAACTTTTTTCGCTATCTCGAAAGCTGAGAATGCATCATTATCAAAAGGAAGGTGTTTTCCATGTTGCTCCGTTGAGCCAACAGGGAATAATACAACGTCATTTTCCTCAAGATATTTTTCAACCTCAGGTCGTGTCATCTTACCTAAATATAACATATTATTTCAATGAAATAAAATACTAAAAAGATGTTAAACCTTGTGATTTATTTCATTTTCTGTAATTTATTTTCAAAACCATTTTTTCTGTTTATATTACATGAATCAAAATTATCTATTGACATGAGTACAGTAAAGGAACTTTTTGATATAACAGGTCAAACTGCCTTAGTCACAGGGGGGTCCAGTGGTATCGGTGTTGTTTTCGCTGAGGCTTTGGCAGAATGTGGCGTTAATGTAGTAATCTGTGCGCGAAGAGAAGAAAAACTGAAGAAGGTTGCCAAGAATCTAAGATCCGTAGATGGTTCTAGAGTCTTGCCTATTCCTTGTGATGTAACCGATGAGAAAGCAGTAGAAGCAATGGTAAAGAAAACTGTAGACGAGTTCGGCTCATTAGACATATTAGTAAATAATGCCGGAACCTCTGCAATTATGCCGAGTACTGAGATGCCGCTTGATGATTGGAAAAAGGTTATCGATGTTAACTTAACTGGTGTTTTCATATGCGCAAGAGTATCTGCTAGACAAATGATTAAACAAGGGTATGGAAAAATAATCAATATAGCATCAATATATGGTGAAGTGGGAGACATATTTAACGCTGCACCATATTACGCCTCAAAAGGTGGCGTAGTAAACCTCACAAGATCTATGGCAGTTGAGTGGGCAAAACATGAAATATACGTAAATGCAATCGCACCCGGTTTCTTCCCAAGTGAGATGACTGGACCAATATTCCAGGATAAAGAAACCTATAACTACATTAAAAGTCGGACTCCTTTAGGAAAAGTAGGAAACCCAGCTGATCTCAAAGGTGCGGTTATATTCTTTTCATCTCCAGCGAGTAACTACATTACAGGTCAAATTCTAGAAGTGGACGGAGGCTGGACTGCACTCTAAGCGCTTCTCAAATAAACGAACATTTTCCCGTCTTTTTAAAACTTTTAAGTTTTTAATAAATTTCTCCCCTATCATCATAGCCTTCATAAGTAATGAGGTCTCCTATATTTTGCTCTAGAGTGGTTATGTGTTAATCTCTGAGGATGATAAGAAACAGGTTTGTAGTGAATGTAATAGTACAAAGCTACACTGGGATCCAGATAATGGCGAACTAGTTTGCGAAAGATGCGGCACTGTTATATCCGGAAAACAATTAAGTCGGAAACCAGAGTGGCGAGCATTTGATCCAATACAACGAGAAAAACTACCGAGAACTGGTTCCCCTATGACCCTTACTATCCATGATAAAGGTCTATCCACTACAATTGGTTGGAGAAACAGAGATTATGCTGGTCGTCGTCTCAGCCCCGAGACAAGAGATAAACTGTACCGATTAAGAAAATGGAATAGACGAAGCAAGATTACAAGCTCTCGGAATCGCAACCTGTCTCAAGCATTGAGTCTTATGAGTAAACTTAGTAACGAGTTGAATCTGCCAAGAAATGTCCTAGAGACAAGTTCTATGATCTATAGAAAAGCTCTAAAACAAAACCTGATACGTGGACGCACGATACTGAGTGTGGTTGTAGCAGCGATATACACAGCCTGTAGACAGTGTGGTGTAGTTCGCTCGTTAACAGATGTAGCAGAGGCCGCTAATATTCCACGGAAGACTGCGGCAAGAAACTACAGGTTTCTACATCAAAAATTAAATCTGGATGTTCCTAGAGTCCAAAGAACTGGTTATATCAAGAGATTAGTGTCGCGTCTCAGATTATACGGCCATACTGAAATGCTTTCTATGAGATTAATGGAGGAGGCATCTAACCAGAATCTAACCCATGGCCGTAGTCCCGCGGGTATTGCTGCTGCCTGTATATATGTTAGCAGTCGTATAATGGATGAGGGTTTAACACAGCATCAGGTTGCACACGAGGCCCAGGTTACAGAAGTGACCATTCGCAACCGCTACAAAGAGTTGGTGAGTAGTCTGGATATTGATATCCCTGTATAATTATCAACTATTTTTCTTCTACTTTATCGTTTCAATGGAGGATAAAAAGTTCTACTGTCCAATGGTGTGATTTTTAATAAACCAAGTTATGTTGAGCTTAGTATACGGTGACTGTCCTGCTCTTTTTAATGTATTTTCCGGCTTCTTCTGTACCCAAACCAAGCCACTCTCTTTGAAACATGAAGTATTTACCGCTCTCATTAGTCTCAAATACAAGCACTATATGTTCATTGACCCCCATAGGCATTCCCCAGAAAAGAAGTTTTATGCCGTATTTCTTAGCTGTCTGACTCCACTTTGGAATAAATTCTTTTCTTTCATCTAAGGGCTTTTTAAGAAAATCTGTCGTCATCTCACAGAACGTTATATATCTCAATAGGGTCTCGCCTTTCATTTCGCTGTAAACCATGTTATAAATTTTACCTTTAATCTGATCTGTTCTTTAAAGGAATATAAGTAGTGTCGTCTTTTCTAACCATTAACGGGATAGGATTAATCATTTTGGGGTTAGTGAATAGAATCAGTCTGCCATCTGGATTTGATAAAGATCTTCGTTTACTGTTATACAGTATGGCTACAAGGCGCATAGCTTTAGGTTTTCTTTTTCTCGTAAGAAGTATATATTTTGGTTTACTGGGCTTTAGTTACACAGAGGTGGGTCTACTTCTTAGCCTTGCTACCCTGATAGCTGCTATCCGTCAGGTTGTCTTTGGTATGCTGAGTGACCGTTTCGGACGTAAAAAATTCATTTTAATGGGCGCTTTTTTTACTACTGCTCGACTAATAATTTTCGCTACTCGATCCGATTTCTGGTCTTTAGCTTTTGGTCAAGCCGTTGGAGCGCTAGGTGAAGGGTCTGGTCCAGGGCAGCCAGTGGTCTCGGGTTATATTACAGATAAAACCAGCGAAGCTGATCGACCTGATATTTTTACAGCTCTAGGAGTTTCTAATTCTCTCACCACTTCTGTAGGATTTGCCTTAGCTGGTCTTCCCTCCTTATTTGAAACACAGTTTGGTTTAAGCATGGTCGAGTCTCATGCATGGCTCTGGTGGATTGGCGCCTTCTTCTCAGCTCTCAGCATTTTTTTCATACTACCAATGCGTGATATAAAGTCGTCAAAAAAAGAATTAGAGTTAACAGAGAGCGAAAATAATGAACATTTTATGGGTGTTTCAAGCTGGAAAGATATAATTAAATTTAGCCTTGTGAGAAGTACGAGCGGCCTAGGGTACGGGCTAATTGGCTCGCTATTACCCCTTTATTTCAGTAATAGATATGGAGTGGGATCAGAAGCGCTGGGACCCATTTACGCTGTAAGTAGGTTCGTTACTATGTTCAGTTATCTTTTGATACCGGGATTAGTTTTAAGATTTGGTGAGATCAAGGCTTTGATGTGGACTAGGTTGTTATCAGCTGGTTTAACTGTTGCATTTGCATATATTGAATGGTATCCATTAGCTCTAGGTGTTCTATTCCTATATCGTTTAATAATTCATTTTGGAATGCCTATCAGACAAAGCTTCGCTTCTAGTCTAGTTCCTTCCCGGGAGATTGCTACCGCAGTGGGGGTTAGTAATTTCTTTAGGATGGGGTTCAGGACTATTGCGCCAACTGCTGCAGGTTATATGTTTGAATCGTTATGCTCCACTCTTCCTTTTCTATCAGGCGCTTCTCTTGTAGCTCTGAACGCTTGGTTCTACAATGGGTTCTATAATGGTGAAGATGAATTGAATGATTAACTCGATGTTTTTCATTTTATATACTCTGAGATTGGAGTTTGATTTAATTTTATTATGGTTCATATATTGAGGAGTGTGGTTGAGGTCATTAGTGTCTTGTAGGTAACTTTGTTTTATTTGATATCCTGGTTTTCCTTGTTGATAGTTTTAAATACTGTTTTATCTGGCCATATTTTTGTTCCAGATGCGATATTGACGCTTTTTTTTATTTTTACATTATCCGCTATAACCGAGTTAGTGATTTTGACTCGGTCGCCTATTATGCAATTGGATCCTATGACGGACTCAATGATCTCCGTGTTCTCCCCGATTCTCGTGTCCTCCCAGATGATACTATCTAGGATTTTACTTTTTTTCCCAACAGATGCTGTTTGACTTATCGAGCTAGCCCTTTTTCTCTTATCTAAATGAAGTACTTTATTTGCTCGTAAATAATCATCTGGAACTCCGATATCAATCCACTCCCCGTAGTACTTGTATCCAAGGATTTTTTCTTCCGCTACAAGTTTCGGGAATATTTGTCTCTCAATAGAGACTTTCTGATCCTCTGGAATATAATCGAGTATCTCCGGATTTAATGCATAGCATCCAGCGTTAATCCATTTACTGGGAGCTTCCTCTAAAGAAGGTTTTTCAACAAATTCTACTATACGGTTTTTTTGGCTAAATCTTACTACTCCATATCTAGTTGGGTCCCGCACTTTTTTAAGAGTCAGTGTTGCGGTTTCTGGATTGTTTCGGTGAGTATGCATTAGTTCAGCATAATTGATGAAACTTAGAATATCTCCGTTTAGTACTATAAAGTCGTCTTCTTTTAGGATTTCTTCGGCTAGTTTTATCGGTCCTCCAGTGCCTAGTGGTTCATCTTCAAGACTGTAATGCAAGTTTATGCCAAATTTTTCTTCTCCAAGATATTCTTCAATTCTGTCTGCTAGATTGTTTACGGCTAAAACAGCATCACTGCACCCCGTTTTTGCTAGGTTTTCTAGAAGATAGTCTATAATTGGTTTATTCTGCAAAGGAAATAGACATTTTGGCCTGTTTAAACTAAGTGGCCTAAGTCTTGTGGCGAATCCCCCAACTAGTAGCAAAGCCTTCAATTCTATCTTATATTATTTCAATGAGTATATTGGTCTTGCTTTACTGCTTTGGTTATTAAAATCTGAAAACAACATGGATATGTCCCGTTTTTTACTACTTTAATCTCTACATGCAGTAATTGTCTATAGGTTCTATGTGTGATTGATATGCCGGATTCTAAATTTGTGAATCTCTAGGGGGACACAATCCGTTTTCATAACTAATGAAGAATGGATTATCTGAATGAAGTTTAAAATCTAACTTGGCTAAGATGTGTCTTTATTAGTGTTTTCTAGTTGTGCTTTTAAAAGTGAAGTCCTTTGTATGGTTACTAAAAAAAATACTAATATTGGGTTCTAGCTGGTTTGGCGGGTTGATGTGCCTTTTTCATCAAATTATCCGCTATCTGGTAATATCGTGACATATCCGTTTCCTTAGCATGAAGTAACTCCATGAGATCTGTTAATATTTGGTGATTGCGTTTTTTCTCTTCCATCATATAGCTAATTAGTGCTCTACTTTTAGGGTCTAATTTATCTTCTATCGACTCCAATTCTGTAATTGTATTTTTCTCATGTTCAATCTGTTTTTGGAAAATGTCTATTGTCGTCTCTTCGAGAATTGGCTCTGGTATTACTAACTGGTTTTGTTCCATTAGAACTGTGACTGCTTCACAGATTTTCTTGTGTTTCTTACTATCTTGAACTATTATCTCTATTAAGACATCTAAGTAAGCGTTTTCCGTGTTTTCATAAATTGGTTTAAGATTTAAGAAGGTTTTTTCCTCATTTTTTCGTAGGTCGGTGAGGATTTTAACTATTTCTGACATATTTATTTATGTACAGTAGTGTTTTAAAAACCGATTAAGATCACATACTCATTAATGTAATCTTTATTGCTCTATTTCTGGGACCATCCAGTTCAAGGAATAAAATTTTCTGATATGTACCGAGGTTTAAAGATCCATTTTTAAACGGTATGGTGATTGAGGGTTTAATTATACTGCTTACTATATGGGCGTCAGCGTTCACTTGATGATGATAATCACCATCACTAGGTGCTATACTGTTTATAGTTTCCATTATATCTTTCTCCAGATCTTTCTCGTACTCGTTTATTGTTATACATGCGGTAGTGTGAGGAGTGTATATATTCACTAGGCCCTTACTATCTTTGTTTTTGCTAATGACCCCCGTCACTAAGTTTGTTATATCTATAATTTCTCTACGGTTTTTGGTTCCAACTTTTCTATCTATCTGTTTGAACATGTTTTATTATTTAATCTTTTTAATGGTTTAACTTTTTTTCGATTTATAAAATGTTATGTGTTAGTGGTAATTGATTTAAAATGGTTGACAAAGTACTTGTACCCATCGATGGGTCAGAGCAATCTGATAAAGCTCTTATGAAGGCCCTTGAGATCGCTGAAGCGGAGAAAGCGGATCTAGATCTTTTTCACGTGGTTGAAAGACAACCCTTACCTTATGGTGAATACCCTTTTACCAAGTATCCTCTTGGATGGGTGAAAGGAATGGCCGGGGTCACAGATCCTCGTAGGTATCCTCAGTGGGCCAAGAGCTTTAATGAGAGTTATATTGAACATGCTGAGCATTACTTCTCACAGGCGCTGAAAAAAGTACAAGAGAAAAAAATCTGAGGATGTTAAAACTAACTTAGAAATTGCTACTGGTAATCCGGTTGACAGAATACTGGATAAAATTGAAGAAGTTGATTATGGTATGGTTATTATGGGTAGCACTGGTCTAGGTGCTGTGGGTCGTTTCTTGTTAGGAAGCGTTAGTACTAGAGTAAAGTCTGAGACAGAGATCCCTGTCAAGTTTTTCAATGAAGACGGTGAAGAAGTGAGTTCAGGATAACAAATTTTTCACTCATTTTTTAGTAAGTTGTATAGATAAGGTTAGATCTATTTAATATGATTAAAGATGAGTACAGCCATCTTAGTAATTGATCTAATAAATGAGTTTGTTACTGGCCGCCTTGGGGATCCACGTGCTGAGGCTGTAGTTAAAGTAGTTAAAAAAGTGCTTGATGTTGCACGTTCAAAGGGTTTTCATATAGTGTATATTACTGACTCCCATCTCCCTGACGATAAAGAGTATGAACTCTGGGGTAAACATGCTAAGGCAGGTACTTCAGGATCCATGATTGTTCCTGAACTGGAACCAAAGGAAAGTGATTTTCACTTGTACAAGAGGAGATACAGTGCTTTCTATGGGACTGGGTTGGATGCTTTACTAAGAGATCTATGTGTGGAAAACGTGGTTTTAACCGGTGTGCTTACAAATATCTGTATTCAGCATACCGCTGCTGATGCCTACTATCGTAACTACAGTGTTATTGTACCCCGGGATTGTGTCGATGCTCTGAGCGACAAAGAACAAACGAAGAGCCTTGAGTTAATGAAACGCATGTATGGCATTGAAGAAACCAGTAGTGAAAAACTACTTGATTCTTGGAGGAATAGTGTTTGAAGAAATTTTTCACCGCCACAGATGATGATATAACAAATGGGAGAACAACGGATGTATATTTCCAGCGCACTAAGAACATCCTTAGATCCAAAAACAAAGATAAAGTACATGTCTCAGCTGAGATTACCACCGGTTCTCTTCCAGGTGATTATAGTTTTGGGGTATTATGTGGTGTGGAAGAGGTTGCTCACCTCTTTGAGGGTATTCCTGTTGATGTTTATAGTATGCCAGAGGGTAGCCTCTTTCACAGTGTTGATCGATTAGGCTATAGAAGCCCCGTCATGATGATTGAGGGCAACTATGTGGATTTCTGTGAATATGAAACTCCCCTCCTCGGATTTGTGTGTCAAGAATCTGCTGTAGCAAGTAGAGCCTCTTACGTTCGGATTGCTGCTGGTGAAAAACCTGTCGTAGCTTTCGGTGTTCGACGGATACACCCGGCTTTGGCTCCTGCTCTGGATAGGGCTGCCTATATTGGTGGAATGGATGGTGTTTCCAGTATTATCGGTGCGGAGACCTGTGGGATTGAACCTACTGGCACTATGCCTCATGCGTTAATGGTAGTTTTCGGTGATCAGGTAAAAGCTTGGAAGGCATATGACGAAGTTGTTCCAGTTGATTCTCCTAGAATTATTCTTGTTGATACCTATTATGATGAGAAACGGGAATCGATTATGGCAGCGGAGACCCTAAAGGATTCTCTATATGGAGTACGCCTAGATACTCCCAGCAGTCGTAGAGGTGATTTTAGTAAAATCGTGAAGGAGATTAGATGGGAACTGGATCTAAGGGGCTTTGAAAATGTCAAGATCTTTGTATCAGGTGGCCTTAATGAGGATACCGTTAATATCTTATCTGATGCTGGTGCTGACGCGTTTGGTGTAGGGACCTGGGTTAGCGGTGCCCCGACCTTAGACTTTGCCATGGATATCGTAGAGGTTGAGGGCAAACCATCTGCAAAACGAGGTAAACTTGGTGGGCGTAAACAAGTTTGGAGATGTAAGAGCTGTCTAACAGACATTGTTCTACCTGCGGATAAGAAAGCTCCAGAATGTAGGGTGTGTCAAGGGGAAACAGAACCCATGCTTAAACCCTTAATTCGCAATGGAGAATTAGTAGCTGAACTACTTACACCAAAAGAGATTAGATCTAACGTCTTAAAGCAACTCAAGATGCTTATCCATGACTAGTTTTCTTCATCTCTTACCGTATTAGGGCTTGAAACAGTATCCCCTGGGGGGGTTGTACTCCAAAATTTACTCATATTTAGATAGGTAAGCTGGCGATCTCCTGGCCAATCATCCATTCTGCTGAGATTACTCAAACGATCAGCAAACTTTACCATTACCGCTTTACGACTATGGAGATGAGGGAAATAATACCCTGTCTCATGGTTTCCTTCATGAGTTAGTTCTCTAACTAGGTCAGCTATGGGTTTGTTGAATTCATGGATAAGATCCTCATAAGTGGTGTTTGTGTCCTCAATTATGTCGTGGAGGATTCCGGCACAGAGGGTCTCAGGATCATCGGTTACATCGTTAAGGATACTGTGGACTTGTACTAGGTGGGCGAAAAAGTATGGTCTGCCCTGGTCGTCTAGTTGACCTTTATGCTTTTCGCTGGCGTATTCTAATGCTTTGTCTACAAGTGTACTCATGTGGTGTTTTCTGTATCCGTGTTGTAATAAGGTTGTTTAGATTATAGGTTTAAGTTCTATTTTCTATGTTTC
>WJJC01000046.1 GCA_014729945.1 Candidatus Bathyarchaeota archaeon | reverse complement strand
GAGACATAATTAGCTACGAACCTATAAACCAGACATACACATACAATGATCTAGTTCCCCAAAACATGAAAACAATCAATGACCCAACCAGCAGCATAGGCAATATACTGACCTACCAGAACATGAGCCTACAAACAAGAACCCTGTGGTATGGACCATACGAGATAGCGCCTCGTGGTAACTATACCGCAACCTTTATGGTGAAAACCAGCGACAACACACAGCGTGAAGCCATCAGCCTCGATGCCTTCCACAACCAAACAATCATAAACAGCAGAATAATCACCGAGAACCAGCTAAATAACAATACCTGGACACCCATACAAGTAAACTTCACCCTAAACCAAATAGCATACGACTTAGAGCTAAGGGGATTCCTGCACGGTGAAAACTGCTCCCTCTCACTGGATTACATTAGGATAGAGGAGCATCGATAGCCTAAACGTTTAAAAGGGTGGCATTGATGGTATCAAAGGCTATATACGGTGCGTCAGTTTGGGAAAAGTACGTACAGAAATGATTAAAAGAATAAGCTTGGAGCTACTGGAGATGTATCCATACAGCTTTGAGTCCGAGTTCGAACCCAATAAACAGTTCCTCCACGAGATTGGGCTCGACGTAAGCAAGAAACTACGAAATAAGATTGCGGGATACATCACAACCATAGTGAAATCCGATATGCTGGCTGAGGCCATGGAGGCAGCCGAAGAAGCCTCCGAGGAAATAATATAATTATCCTAAAAAGTTAAACATAATAAGGTAATAGAAGTAAGAATCAGGGAATGTCTGACCCCCCTTCGGCTTATACTATAAACCACGAGGGCTTAAAACTTGATATCGCCCTCGTTGAGACAGAGAAGCTTTTGATACATGAAGAGATAATCCCAGACAGACTGGATAAACTTAAGACGAGTATTCTACGAGACGGAGTTCAGTCAGCCCCCATACTGGTGGATAGAGACACCTATGTAGTACTGGACGGAATGCACCGAACCGCTATAATGCGGGAAATAGATTGCAGATTCACCTGCGTATGTCTGTTCGATTATTTTGACCCTCGGATAACCGTCCAGAGATGGTGCAGGATGATATCTGCCCCCTTCAACCAGAAGGATCTAAAATTCATAGAGGATGAACTAGGCCTCATAATACGGCCATATAACCTAGTTGGGGGTCCAGATGAGAATCACAGCCTACTCCTATTATTCAAAGATAAAACCTATGAGATAATCGTAGATGAAGACGACATAGTAAACGAGTTCAGAAAGGTCTACAAGTTAGAGCAAAAACTGATCGCCCAGGGATATGAGGTAGAGCATTGCACAGAGTCTGAGGCAGACACGTATCTTTCAGATGGAAGCTTTGAGGCATCACTGTATTTACCTAAGGTAGAGAAAGAACAAGTGCTGGAGATAGCTAAGGAAAAAAGAGTTTTTACGCCTAAGGCCACACGACATAGACTACCAGCTCGCCCAGTAGCGGTGAATGTGCCGTTAAGACTTCTCAGGAATAAAGAAATATCCGTTGAAGAAGCTAACAAACGATTAGCAGAGTTGCTGGCTGATAGAACAGTAACTCGGTATGACCCTGGTACCGTGTGGATGGGGCGAACTTATGATGAGGTTCTCTATGTTTTCTCAGATTTTTAGATACCGATTGATCTCATGGCTAGAGTAACCGATCTCTTTCAACTTATTAGGAATCTCTTCTTTTTCCACCCCTTTTTCGGTTAACATCTGTACAAGGTCTTGAATGGACTCCTTGGGTTCCCACGGGTAGAGTATCCATTCATCAACCTCATCAGCATAATAATCTGGCTCAAACTGGCTCCATGGTTTATGGTGAAGTGTGGCTATCCTAACCTCTTTCGCGCCTTTCTCCTCGACATACTTCTTCACAGCGATGAGGCTCTGGCCGCTATCAGAGACATCGTCGACAACCAGCACCTTCAACCCCTTGATCTGGGCATTGAGGGGAAACAATACTATAGGTTTCTCAAGCTTCTCATTGACCCCACTATAGTAGAATATCTGCAGGCTTGCGAGTTTTCTGATTCCTAGCTGGTCACTGATGATTCTTGCAGGATCAAATCCTCCCCTGCTTATAGCTATCATGATGTCCGGCTCGTACCCATCTTCTGTAATTATATCCGCTGTCTTCTCAGCCAATATCTGAATATCCTCCCATGTTAAGTATAGAAACTTGAGTCCTTCCACCCTTGGCACCTTAAAGAGATACTTGGATTAATCGTATTTTAAATAAAGCGATTACCGTGGAATCATGTTATGTCTGTTAATAATCTAGGTGAATGGATAAAAGATGAGATAAGGTCATTTATCTCTGGATCTGTGAACAGTATGGGGAAGTGGAGTGATGAACCTGCTTGGGATCCACCTCTTGTGGGTTTTAGCAGCGGAGCTGATCCCCTCTACGAGTTCTATAGGGAAGAC
The DNA here is from genome assembly GCA_014729945.1 of Candidatus Bathyarchaeota archaeon. The sequence continues at coordinate 11,044 of WJJC01000046.1, read as the reverse complement.
ATAGGGGATTTCTACATATTACCCCATGAATACATGGAAAACGAACACGATAAGCAATACGATCCAAGTCAGTTAACAGTTATCAGTTGGATACTACCTCAAACAGATAAAACAAAAAGAGATCATAGGGAGGAAAGCCATTTCCCAAGCGAGCGATGGGCTAGATCAAGGATATACGGTGAAGAGGTGAATGTTAAGCTACGTAAACACGTGGTCAAGACCTTTGATGAGGAGGGTTATGACGCTGTTGCGCCAATGCTAAGCTCACTATGGGAGAGTAAAACTTCAGAAAAGTACGGTTTTGCGTCTACTTGGAGTGAGCGTCACGCCGCGTACGCAGCAGGGTTAGGAACCTTCGGACTCAGTGATGGTTTGATTACCCCCAAGGGAATAGCAATGAGAGCCGGGAGCATAATCGTGGACGCAGAGATAACCGTAACCCCACGTCCATATGAGAACCATAACCAGTACTGCCTGTATTTAACTGATGGAACCTGTGGTAAATGTATGGAGCGTTGCCCAATAGGTGCCATAACAGAGAATGGTCATGATAAGATACTTTGCCAGAAATATGTGAACATGACCAAGCAATATGTTAAACGCCACTACGGCTTCGAGGGATATGGATGCGGCTTCTGCCAAACAGCAGTACCCTGTGAATCAAGAATACCGGAAAAAATAGGGAAGGAAAAGAATTAGTCTGTTAACTCGTGTACATTTCCGCTTTGATCAACGGTTCCACTCCAGGTGAACCCGGTTTCAGTGTTCTCAACATTGAGTGTATAGGTTGGTTTCCACACTACTGGATGCTGTAGTGTTATATTCCAGCCATCTCCAATGTATCGAGTAACTGAAACACCAAGCAGGTCTTCAGGTGTCATATCCGTTACAGACCAGTCATCTGTTATATCAAGATCAGATGCCTCGGAATAATTCTCTTTCAGATACTGGACGACTAGATCTAGAGCCATTTCTGGCGGTAGTAATTCAGAGACGACTTTTTCACGTTGATTATGCTCGTCCCATTCTCCATCTATTACCGCGCTCTGCACCTCGTTATTAACGACAGTTAATACAGCAGTATGCTCTGTTATTACTTGGGCTAACACCATATCGCTTCTATTACCGTATCCTGGGTGACCGCATGCGAAGCTAATGGTTACCACGTATTGCTCAGGGTAGCTCTCAAGGATAACGGTATCAACTATCTCCATAGTTCCTTGGATACCATCGTAGCTAAATGTGGGAGCGTTCCTCAGCCACTCTAAGGCTGTTTCCTCTGCTTCTTCAAGGTCTTGAGGTGTCTCAATCATTGTGCACGTGATCTCATCGAACCTGTCATCAGTAACAGCGGATATCACCTTGCCCTCAATGACATGGATCACCATGGTGTGATCGGTTAACACTTGGGCTACCATCTCCCCTGTTCTGTCACCATACCCAGCGTGTCTTGATGTGAACTTAATACTCACATACCATGATGTATTGGTTGACTCAACATTTACAATTTCTATGGAGTCTTTGATTCCATCGAAACTATATGTGGGGGATTCTTTGATGAAATCCTCCGCTAACATGACAGCTTGGTCTCTGGTGTATACTTGTCCTTGTGTCCCAGTGTATAGGCTGAGAGCCGGAAATAGGCTGACTAGCGCAATGGCTACAATCGTGTTAATTATTTTACTCATATGTTTATCACACTTATGAGAATACACGCGTTGTGTATAATCCCAGTGATTAGAACAAATGTTTCAGGTTTTAGAACAACGTAGTTTTGGGGGGAAAACACATAAGCACCGGAGTATCATCAACACAAAAGGAGTGCCCGGTCATGAGTAGAGCCCTTTTCGTTGGAAGATTTCAGCCTTTTCACTTTGGTCACCTGTACGCTGTAGAGTATATTCTCAAAGAGTGTGATACCTTGGTGCTTGTAGTCGGTAGCGCCCAGATGAGTCACCAGCACGACAACCCCTTCACTGCCGGTGAAAGAATCGAGATGATACGAGCAGCCCTTAACAGAGCGAACATACCCACTGATCGATACCTGATTATCCCTATCCCAGACGCCCCCGCCCATAGGGTCTGGGTGAGCGCCGTAGAATCCCAGACCCCACGCTTCGATCTGGTTTACAGTAACCAGAGCCTGACCCGGCGCCTATTAATAGAGGCAGGGTACGAGGTGCGTCCCATTGATCTCTATAAGCGGGGTAAGTATGAGGCATCAGAAATTCGTAGGAGGATACTGGAGGGCGAGGATTGGAGCGACTTGGTGCCCGAGGATGTTCACCGGATAGTGCTTGAGATCGATGGTGAGAACAGGATAAGGGATTTAGCTAAAACTGATTCATATAACCGTGAGAATGATGTTCATGGAATACCTTGAGATCGACCCACAACTAGAGAACCGTTTCCCCCGACTCGCCGCACAGATGGTGCGCTTCAAAGATATCAATGTTAGACGGGAGGATCCCCAGTTAGAAGAGTATAAGAAAAAGGTCTATGACGAGACCCGTGAACTGTGGGAGGTGGAGGAGCTACGGGATGAGCCCTTGTTCAGGGCTTATAGGGACTTCTTCTGGAGTCTGGATATTGACCCCACCAAGACGAGACCAGCCGCCGAGGCACTAATCAGGCGTCTACTACACGGTAGATCCATACCCACGATCAATACATGGGTAGACGCCTACAATCTGGTATCCATCAAGACAGCTATTCCCATCGCTAGTTTTGATCTAGATCTTCTTGACGGAGAGTTGTTGATGAGGGAAGCTGAACCTGGTGAAGAGTTCATGGGTATAGGTATGAAGGAGCCTGTGGTGTTAGGTGGAGGTGAGGCTGTCATAGAGGATGATAAACGACTGGTAGCCATCTACCCGTACCGTGACGCTGACTACAGTAAAGTGACCTTGAAGACAGAGAATGTATTACTGCTTCTATGCGGTGCTCCCGGTGTAAGTAGAGAGAAGCTTAATGACTCGGCCAAGGAGGCTAGGAGGATTCTTACAAAGTACTGTGGGGGAACCGTAGATAAACCATGATTGATATAGACGGCTCAATTATGGAAGGTGGTGGTCAAGTCCTCAGGATGGCCACCAGCTACAGCGCGGTACTAGGGGAGTCCATCAGGGTTAATAATATCAGGTCTAAACGTAGTCAACCAGGTCTGAAACCCCAGCATTTAACCACGTTAAGAGCCGCTGCAAAGATATCGAACGCTAAGATACGAGGAGATTATATTGGTTCATCTAAGATAGTGTTTGAGCCAGGAAGGCTTTGTGGCGGGGATTATAGTTTCGATATTGGTACCGCTGGTAGTGTTTCGTTAATGCTTCAGTGTCTTACCCCTATTCTCCTGTACGCTGATGATGATTCAAGCGTATCCATAAAGGGTGGTACCGCTGTCAAGTGGTCTCCCCCAGTCGCCTTCCTTGAGCATGTGGTTTACGAGGCATTCAAGGCTATGGGTGGATCACTGGACATCAATGTCCAGAGGCACGGTTTCTATCCTAAGGGAGGGGGAGAGGTTACCCAGAAAACCAAGCCCGTGGATAAACTAACTTCCTTAACCCTTGGGAAACCCAAGATCAAGGGCATTAGGGGGCTATCTCTTTGCGGGTCACTACCACGACATGTCGCTATGCGTCAGGCTAAGGCAGCTGAGGAGAAGCTGGGGGAACTAGATATGAATGTAAATATCAAGTGGATGTTGGCAGATCCAGAGCCATTTGGCCCTGGTAGTTTCATCTGTTTATGGGCCGAGGGAAGTAACATCTATCTGGGGGCTGATAGCCTCGGCGCCAGAGGTAAGCCAGCTGAGAAGGTGGGTGAGGAAGCAGCCAGCTTATTAATAACCGATATTAGAAAAGGCGCCAACATGGATCAACATACCACTGATCACATGATTCTACCAGCCAGCCTAGCGCAGGGTGAATCCGTGTTCAAGACCAGTCATATTACGTTACATACTTTAACCGCCATAGAGTTAGCAAAACAGTTCACGGATGCATGGTTCAAGGTTGATGGGAAACAAGGTGAATCCGGAGTCATCCGTGTTTGTGGCATAGGTTTGGGGAATAGGTGAAATGAGAACAATCCGGTACATGCGGGGCGAGATCAGGGTTGAAGGAAACCCAGTTTATCTTGAAGGCTTGGAACCCATGAACAGTTTCCCGGGGTACATGTATAGCAAGGTAGTTGAACACTTAGAGAGAACAGAGGACTCCTATCGTGATAGAGCAGCCAGATTCATTGATGCTCCTAAAATGAAGAGCACCATAGAGCTCAGGGACTATCAGTCAAGAGCTCTAAGGGCGTGGACCAATGCCGGTAACCGCGGTTTAATCGTATTACCCACGGGTTCAGGTAAGACAATATTGGCAGCCAAGGCTATCGAGGAGCAGAATTGCTCAACGTTGGTGGTTGTTCCCACCATTGTGTTGGTTGACCAGTGGAGAGAGGTGCTGGAGGACGCTTTCAAGGTACCTGTTGGCGCCATAGGTGGAGGTAGAAACGAGATAGAACCCATTACCGTATCCACTTATGATAGTGCTAGGCTGAGAACCGGTAAAATGGGGTACCTTTTTGATTTTATAATATTTGACGAGGTCCACCACTTGCCCTCTCCCAGTAATAGACGGATAGCTGAGCGTTATCTGGCATCTAAACGCATGGGTTTGACCGCTACGCTACCCAAGGATGAGGCTTCCATGGAGATATTGGAAGAACTGGTTGGGGGTAAGGTGTTTGAGCTTGGGGTGGATGCTCTGGCTGGTGACCACCTAGCGGAGTTCAAGGTGAAGACCATACGCATACCTTTGACCAACTCTGAGCAGCACAAGTACAGTAGACAGTACGAGATCTACAAGAATTATCTAAGAAAGAAGAACATAAAGATCCGGAGCTCCAGAGACTATATCAACTTTGTGAAGAGAACCGGCAGAGACCCCGAGGCTAGGAGAGCCCTTACAGCGCGAAATGAAGCTATGGATATAGCCCAAAATAGCCAGAGCAAGATAAACTACCTTAAACAGTTGCTAAAGTCTAACCCGGATGAGAAGGTGCTTATCTTCACCAAGCAGAACAAACTGGTCTATGAGCTTAGCAAGATGCTATTGATACCAGCTATAACTCATCTGACGCCCGGGGAGGAGAGGGAGGAGATATTATCACGTTTTCACAGTGGAGCATATAAACGGATAGTTACCAGCAGGGTGCTAGATGAGGGGGTTGATGTGCCTGATGCCTCTATCGCGGTTATCATGAGCGGCTCAGGCAGTAACCGCCAGTTTGTCCAGCGCCTAGGAAGGATCTTACGTAAATCCCCGGGGAAAGAAGCCACATTATTTGAGCTGGTTAGCGCTGGCACCTCTGAGGTTTATACCAGTTATAGGAGGAAGAAACGTTGAGTCTCCCCTTTGATCATATCAGGTATTATCGCAGGAAGGGGCGTATCAAACCGGTTTTCATCCGTGAACCATTGGGGATTCTTGATACATTGATTGAGGTTTACAGTGATCATGTGGATAAGAAACGTGGGGAGTTGGAGGATGTGTTAGCTGACTGTGAGCACCTGGGGTATAACTATAAACAGGTGCGAGGGTTGGCGGCTGTACTTGAGTCAAGATCAGTATTCCAATCTAGGAGCAGTATCTCGCCTCTTGAGGCCCGTAGACAGGTGTTCACCGAGGCTGCTTCCACCACGGTGACCACGTGGGAAGAGCGATTAGAAGTAATGGAGAGGGTGGCTGAGAGACATGAGATCACGGTGGAGGAGCTTGAGGATAGTCTATACGCTGATCTGAATGATGAACAGTATCTCGTTGATTTCACTGCACCCACACCGGAGATGTTAATGAAGTTTTATAACTACGCGAATATGGTTGCTCTTCTCGCCTACGCTCTCAGCATCGACATAGCGTACAGGGGTGAAGATACATATCTTGAGAATCTTGTTAACCGAATAAAGAACTCGGAGATCACGGGGTCGGAGCGGAAGAAGATATCCATGGAGCTTAAGCCCACCAGTCAGGTGAGTTATAGGGCAGGTAAACTCGATGAGATACTGCGAAGAGTGATAGTAAAGCCTGAGTGGAGTCTTAGGGCCAGTATAAAATACCCGAAGCGGTACAAGACAGCTTGCCTATTCCAGATAACCAGTGATGGAGGTGGCGAGTATCTGGCTGTAGATGAGCATGAGTCTGAGATGATTATCGAGATCCCGTTACAGGATAAGAAGATGTCCAAATACGGGGAGGTCGTGGTGGTTGAAGAGGTTGCCCAGAGGGAGGGTGTTACCCGGGCCCAGATTCTTAAGGAGATAGAGAACGAGGGCATAGATTACATTGACTTGGGTGGTGTATTAGTCTCACCTGAGAAACACTCAGAAATAGAGAGCCAGTTAAAATCGTTGGCTTCTCTCGGGGAGGCTCAAAGTTATTTTAGAAGCCTAGGTGTTAGAGACTTCATGGCTGTGCTGGAGTCTTATGGTTATCAGGTTGAATGGAGTAAATCCAGGAAGGATAGTCGACTATATCGGCTCTAAGCTGGGGGAATGTATATATCGTGCGTCCCGTATTCTGCATGAAGTGATATAAATGGGCTACCAGGCGATACAGGGAGCTACAACTATTGGATTAATCTGCAGCGACGGCGTTGTGCTCGCTAGCGAGAAAAGGGTTAGCTATGGACGGCTAGTTGCCAGCACAAAGGGTAAGAAGGTTTTCAAGCTCACAGATACCATTGGTTTGGCTTTCGCTGGTTTGATGAGTGATATTCAGGCATTGGTGAGGGAGGCTTCCGCTTACGCTAACTTGTTCTACTTGGAGAAGAACCGGCCAATCACGACCAAGGCAATGTCCAAGCTCATTAGCAATATGCTTTTTAACAGGCGTATGATGCCCCTATTGATGGAGACCGTTATAGGTGGCGTGGATAGAGATGGCCCCAGCTTGTATAGCTTGGATCCCGTAGGCAGCCTAATTCCGGATGATTTTATCGCAGCTGGCTCAGGTGCAGCTATAGCTATAGGCGTTTTGGAGGCTGAGTATGATGAGAAGATGGATACTGAGGCTGGTGTGGAGCTAGCTAAGAAGGCTGTGAAGGCAGCTATCGCCCGTGACGCTGTTAGCGGTGATGGTATAGATATCATGGTTATCAAGGAAGATGGATCCGATATCCAGACTATTTCCCTGTAATTTCCGTTGGTTAGGTTTTTATCATCATTCTGTTCCTTTTGATTATCTAGGGCTGGTAGTTCAGGGGTATGAATACCTGGTTCGCAACCAGGGGGTCGAGGGTTCAAATCCCTCCCAGTCCACCATCTTAAACCATAAATTAGAGCAGTTTTAGGGCTTCATTTCGATACAGAAAGGCTATAATTCGTCGATCAAAACAGCTTTCTTAACTTTTTCCCTCTAAAGTAAAGATAAAAATTAGATCTTAATGATAACACCTATTACTCTTTCACTCTAAACTTTTACTTACTAAATGGTTTCGCGATGGTTTTTTAACAATCCTGAGCAATACTGTTCACGCATTGATAATAGTCGTATCTGGATTACCTAGGAGTGGTACTAGCATGATGATGAGGATGCTTGACTCAACAAACATACCAGTGCTCACTGACGAGAAAAGAACACCAGATCAAGACAACTTAAAAGGATACTACGAGGATGAACGAGCCAAGACACTCCACCGAGATAATTCATGGATAGCTGAGGCGGAGGACAAGGCAGTTAAGGTAATCAGCTATCAGCTATCCCACTTACCACTCGGACACAGTTACAAGATCATATTCATGCAACGCAAAATCGAGGAAATACTCGCCAGTCAACACAAGATGATGCAGAGAAGAGGTGAACCTCAGGATGAAGTACCTGATGAGGTGATGGCTGAAATTTTTAATAAACACCTAGGAGAAATGAAAGAGTGGCTAGAGGAACAAGACAACATCGAGACCAAATTCATAAGTTATAATAAGACCATTGAAGACCCGGAGACCACAGCCGAACAAATAGCAGAATTTCTAGACAAAGACTTGGACATAGAAAAAATGATGCACGTAGTAGACCCCAAACTATACCGGCAACGGAAATAACACTAACAACCCATTATGAGAGGAGAGTTGATGCAAAGCGCCCGGATTAACCCATTTTTCAGCTAAAGAACCCCCCCGATCGGACCTTAATCATTATATAAATCTGGTATGGTGACCCAACAACCACAAAGTAATAACAACTCACTCCTAAAAGAAAACTTGAGTTTACATCAGCCGTTACCATCACACAATAATTTATCACCCCAAGAAACAATAAATAACCATGAACCTCCTACAAAACATATCCCAACTCAAAAACCACAAACGAAAAAGAATAAGCAGCCATGACCACACCGGTGGAAACCAAGATTACATCACAATACCACCAGGAAAAATACGCACACTAGCAGAAATCAACGGATCGGGCTGCATCAAACATATCTGGGTAACCATCCGAACAGAAGAAAAATGGTACCTGAGAAAAATCGTCATAAGGATACAATGGGACCAAGAAGAAACCCCAAGCGTTGAAGTACCCATAGGAGACTTCTTCGGAATAGGTCATGGAATAACAAAAAACTACATCTCAGCTCCACTCCAAATGAGCCCAGAAGATGGAAAAGGCTTCAACTCCTGGTGGCCAATGCCCTACAGCGACGGAGCGAAGATCACTATAGAAAACCAGGGCGAACAAGAAGTAACCTCCTTCTACTACTACATCGACTACGAGAAATGGCAGAAACCTGACGAAACTAGGGGACGATTCCACGCCTACTGGAACCGACAAAACCCCACAGACGGCACACCCGATAAAGGCATCAAAAACCGTGAATGGATGTTCCAGGGAAAAAACCCCGACGGCCATGGCAACTACCTCATAATGGAAGCAAAAGGAAGAGGTCACTATGTCGGCTGTAACGTAAACATAGTAAACCTACGGAAAACAGACAAATTCAACTGGTACGGTGAAGGCGATGACATGATCTATATAGACGGAGAAGAAAAACCCAGCATCATAGGCACAGGAACCGAAGACTACTACGGCATGTCATGGTGTCCCACTCAGGAATACTGCGCACCCTACCACGGATTGCCCCTCCCTGGAGGCAAAAACTGGGCAGGAAGAATTACATGGTACAGATACCACATACCAGATCCCATATACTTCCAAAAAAGCATACGAGTAACTATCGAACATGGCCACGCAAATCATCGATCAGACGACTACAGTAGCACAGCCTATTGGTACCAATCCGAGCCCCATAAACCCATGAAAAAACTACCCCCAGTAGAAAAAAGAATCCCACGGAAGTAACACTTATGACATACTTAATTGGAACAGACATCGGAACAATGGGAACAAAAACCGTGCTAGTAGACACCGAAGGCAAAGTATACGCACAGGCATTCAAAGAATACGGGGTAATCACCCCACGGCAAGGATGGGCAGAACAATGGCCCACCCCATGGCGAGAAGCCACATATAATACAATTAAACAAGTAATAACAAAATCAGGTATCAACCCCAAAGACATAGCCGGTGCCTCCATAAGTGCCCTATACGGAGGAAGCGGCATACCCGTGGACAAAAACTATGAACCCATTAGACCCTGCCTCATATGGGCCGACAGACGAGCCACAAAAGAATGCCAAAACCTGAGAGAAACCATTGGCCAGAAAAAACTCTACGAGATAACCGGCAATGTAATCGACCCATATTATGGGTACACAAAGATACTCTGGATAAAAAACAATGAACCACAAAACTGGGAAAAAATACACAGACTAGAAACACCCAACGCACACATAATCAGAACCCTAACCGAAACAGAGAGCATCGATTACAGTAGTGCCGGAAACATAGGTGGCATATTCAACCTAGAGAAACGAGACTGGAGCAACGAACTTATGGAGACACTAGAAATACCCCGAAACTTCTTTCCCGAGAAAATACACAGCAGCGAGGAAATAGTAGGTGAGACCACCTCGGAGACTGCTAAAAAAACCGGGTTACCCAAGGGAACCCCAATCTGCGCCGGAGGAATAGATGCCCCGGTAAGCGCCCTAGCAGGAGGCGCAACCCGAATAGGAGACCTATCCAGTATGCTAGGAACAAGCATGTGCAACGGACATATCAACCAATTAAAACACATCTCACCAAAGATGATCAACTATCCATACGTCGTCAAAGGCTACGAGACAATCTACAGCTTCACAGGGATAAGCACAGCCGGATACTGTGTAAGATGGTTCCGAGACCAGTATGGGCAACAAGAGCTAACAAAACAAAAAGAAACAGGCATAGACGCCTACAAACAACTAGACAAGCTAGCTCAGGAAATCCCCGCTGGAAGCGATGACCTCATCTTCCTACCCCACATGATGATAGGAGAAAGAGCCCCTTACTGGGATGAAAACATCAGAGGAGCATATCTAGGCTTAACAGTCTACCACACGAGATCACACATGTTCAGAGCAATACTTGAAGGCGTAGCATACGCCATGCGCTACAGTATCGACACTGCACGAGAAACAGGCACAAAGATCAAAAATGCCACATTGGTGGATGGAGGCGCAAGCAGCCCCCTATGGAGACAGATAATCTCTGATGTAACAGAGATAACATATCAATACATACCTGACTCACAGGGTGCTCCAATGGGAGACACAATCCTAGCCGGACTAGGAACAGGGGAAATAAATGACTACAAGATCATCGAAAAATGGATAGGCGATAAAATACCCACTAAACCCATCCCGGAGAACACTATGAAATACAGGGAGAAATACCGGATATATAAAAAAGCAGTTAAAAAAACCTCACCTCTATTTACAGATCTTTAGTGATAAATATATGGAATCATTATCTCTAAGTCATGAGAAAGACCCTAGCCTATCTATTATCTTTACTAACATTATTCACAATAGGACTTGCAATCCTTCACCCTAGCTACAAAATATTAGCTGATTGGCTCGGACCCCTACTTGGAAGCCATATATACACTATGT
>WJJC01000045.1 GCA_014729945.1 Candidatus Bathyarchaeota archaeon | reverse complement strand
TCAAACATAGATCTCATTAATCTGATTATAATCTCCGGACAAATACTTGTGATAGGAGCAGCATTCCTTCTACTAACTAATGCTATTAATTCACTTATAGATAAAGTTCAAGAACGAAGAGAGATTGAGGAAAGAGTAACAAGACAAATCAAATTATTTTCCAAATATGTTATGGGCACAATTGGGTTGTTAACTATCCTTGGTATCTTGGGTATTGATCTAACATTAATAGCCACAAGCCTAGGGATAGCTGGTATAGCTGTCGGCTTTGCCGCCCGTGATCTCTTGTCTAACCTATTGAGTGGTATATTTATCTTATTTGATAGAACCTATCAGGTGAACGATGCTGTATTGATCCATAATACATATGGTATTGTCAGATTGATCACCCTAAGAAACACAGAGATAAAAACATTTGACGGAAACATAGTTGTAATCCCAAACTCCAAAGTAGTTGATGACAAAATCATAAACATGACCTCTGGTTCCAGCTTAATGCTTTCCTCAATATCTGTGAGAGTAAGCTTCGATGAAGACTATCAACGAATAAAAGAAATAATGAGAAACGTAGCAGATAACCACGATGATGTTATGGTTAACGAGTTTAACCAACTCAAGTTCAGAGTTGAAGAGCTTGAGGAAAGACTTCAAGGAGTGGAGATAGAGATGTATTTCACCGTCCAAGCAATAAACGAACCTTGGATCAAGGGAGAGATTTTTGAAAAAGTTATCTCCAGTCTAATGGAGAACGAGGTAAAGTTCCATCGCCAAGCTCCAAACAATGAGCCTTCTTATGGATAAATCTCTCTTCATTTATTAACTACAAATAAGATAATGTTTTGATCTATTTGGATTCCTTTACTAGAGATGTTATAGTCGTAGTCGTCTCCTTTACATTAGGTTTAATTGATCTGAGTGTTGGAATGGGTTTTGGATTCACGGTGACTCCTGTATTAATATTACTTGGATATTCAGTAACTGAGACGCTTCCAGCTGTACTCGCTGCTTCTTTTATAGGAGGTGTAATAAGCAGTATCAGTCACCAGCGACTTGGAAATGTAGATTTTGACCTAAAATCCAAGGCTTTGAAGATGGCTATCATCATGGGAGGAATAGGCGCTCTGGGGATGTCTGTGGGTGTATATTTTAGTTTTAACATACAAGAACAATATACCCAGACCTATATCGGCTTAATTACGCTGCTCTCTGGGATATTCATACAGTATAAAACGAGGTTAACATTCAAATTCACCTGGCTTCGAATAAGCATAATGGGTTTAATCGGTGCAATAAACAAGGGATTAACAGGAGGAGGTTATGGCCCAGTGATAACCTCTGGGGGTATCTTATCTGGTACAGACGAGAAAGCAGCCGTAGCCATACAATCTCTCTCTGAGTCCTTTGTTAGCATGGTAGGTGTCTTCTATTATTTCTTCTCAGGTGACTGTATCTGCTGGAGTCTAACAAGAAACACGGTTTTTGGTGTAATATTAGCGGCTCCCGTGGCAGCGACAATATTGAAAAAAATCGATCAAGATGATATTAAAACAGTAATTACAATAACCTCCTTTGTAATGGGGTTAGCGATTATAATGAAGACCTGGGATCTCTTTATTTTCTCTGGGTAAGAGATGATAGGGCAACCAATAAGAACGCTAATCCAGTTAAGGTCTCATTACTTGTCAAAAACCATACTATAGCTGCTACAATACCTGCTGGTATGAAAAAGATCAAAGCCCCAACTATATAGATGATTATTGATCCTATTATGAAGAGAAGTATCATAGCCCATATTAATCCAATGGGAAAAGCTGCTACTTGATGAAACATTATATTCATATAGATAAAAAAAGTGGTTCAATATAAACAGAGTAATTATATCGCTACTATGGTTTTTCTGAGAGGTGCCTCCACCTGTTCATTCTCCTCGATATACCATCTAAGTACATCTATGGCGTGTATATCCATGTCCTCTTTATTTGAACCAAACCCGGGTCTTACTCCCTGACGGGTCACGTAACAAGCCCTGTAACTCTTATCAGGAGAGTATGGCTTTCCGTTGATAAAGAGCCTGTTTATTCTCTTTCCCTCCGGATTTTCTATCTTGAAGTAGAGATTCAACCCCATACATCTTTTTACGTATCCTCCCATCTGGTCATACGGATCTGGGGCAAAAGTTCTCTCAAGGTTCATCTCCATCATATCCCAGACTTCCTGTCCAGTAATATCGCAGATGCTCACTGGTGGGTTGACTGGTATTATGTTCCAGAGGTTTTCCATTGTTATCTCTCCCTTTGGTATTGGTGCTCCATATCTCCACCCGTTGCTAAATGCGAGATCTGCTCCTGTATAGCTCTGTATTGCTTGGAGTAACAAGTTATCCATGGGGCACTCCATTACTAAGTTCCTATGCAGGTTCGTTTTTGTCTCTCCAATTGATTCGTTTAGCATCTCCCGGTATGGATCTTTAGCTGATTGGACCATCTCCTCTACGTTTTCATCCTTCTCTATGCTATCGTCAATGTGGATCAGCTTGTGTTCAAAACTCTTGACTTTTCCATCACTGGTGACATTCAAGTCTATTCTCCCTAGGAAACTACCGTGACAACCAGACTGAATTATTATTGCGTCGTTAACCATTTTTGCTTTTTGTACTCTGTTATGTGTATGTCCGCTCAGGAAAACATTAATCCCATTTACGCGGTTGAGCATTTTTAATTCTTGAGGATATCCAAGATGGCTTACAACTACTACCACCTCTGCTTTCTCTTCCTCCCTTACATACTTCACCCAGTATCGAAGCTCTTCCTCACCTAATGTCAGGTGTACTCCTGAGCTAAACCCCTCGGGCATAACTTTATCCACGATTACAGCTGCTATTCCTATTACAGCTACGCGTATTCCATGTGGTTCAAGTATTCTGTAGGGTTTGAATGTGAGTTTATCATCTTTATCATTGTAACAGTTTACCGCAAGTAATGGATAATTTAGATCTTCATCATATTCTTGGAGATGCGGGGCATCGTATGCGAAATCCCAGTGAGCAGTCCACGCATCAAAAGCCAATTCATTCAATATTGGTTTCAATACCTCGCCCTTACTTCTGACGACTGGATATGTTCCATGAATAGTATCCCCATTATCAAGAGCAATGACCCCTCTAGGGTTCTCTGATCTAACGTCTTTCAATACCGTAGATATTCTTGCCAGACCCCCTGCTTC
>WJJC01000044.1 GCA_014729945.1 Candidatus Bathyarchaeota archaeon | reverse complement strand
TCCTTTTGATTCTTTGACAAGATATGAGTAATTTCGATTTTGGAGGAAGAAGGTACGACATACCGGATGTACCAAAAAACGTAAAGAAAATAACAGGGACGCTAATCGTGTTACTGATTATTGCAATAGCAGGAATAACGATAGTAAGCACAGCAGCTGTAAAAGTACCATCAGGATACAGAGGAGTCCTAGTTACATGGGGAAAAGTTGAAGACCGATTATTACAGGAGGGTCTAAACTTCAAGGTTCCTTTCAGCCAGACAGTGGTTTTGATGAATGTCCAGATACAGAAAGCTGAATCCACGGAATCTACAGCAACGAAAGACCTTCAAGAAGTATCAACAACAGTAGCGGTAAACTATCGACTTGACCCACTTTACGTAAACGAGGTGTATAAAAACCTCAGCAAGGATTATGCTAACAGAGTAATAAAACCTAACATTCAGGAGAGCCTGAAATCGACAACAGCTCGTTTCAGAGCAGAGGAACTAGTAACCAAGAGACCAGAGGTTAAACAGACATTCGATGACACATTAAAAGATAGATTAAGTGGATATCATATACAAATTATATCAGTCAGTCTCACTGATTTCCAGTTTAGTAAAGGTTTCACGGAAGCCATTGACGCAAAGGTAACAGCTGAACAAAACGCCTTGGTAGCCAAGAATGAATTAGAGAGAATTAGATACGAGGCACAACAACAGATCATCCAGGCGGAGGCCGAGAAGAACGCGACCATAAGGAGAGCAGAGGGAGAAGCGTTAGCTCAGATGATCGATGCAAACGCCACCGCCAAGAGCATTCAGAGAATTACCTCTACCATGAAAGATGAGTATGCCCAGTATCTCTGGTTAAAGCAATGGGATGGAAAACTTCCGGCTGTATACACCAAGGATGAAGCAGGGTTGATGATAGACGTCTCAGAATTCCTGAACGCAACAGGTAACTAGTACCTCCATTCTATATCTCTAATCCATAGCTTCAATCCTTAATTCCTTTATAACATCTCAAAGACTAAACCGTGATAATCTTGCTCCCAAGAGTCATCGGTGATAGCATAGACCTAATTAGGGTGCTTCACATTGATGACGACCCCAATCAATTTGAATTTATAAAATTCTTTCTAAACCAGATAGACCCGGTGCTTGATGTTCACTGTGTTGCTACACCGGAGGATGTTATTAAGGAGATTGATGAGAATGAGTATGATTGTTTTATAACTGATTTTCAAATGCCATTAATGAATGGTATACAGTTAGCTAGAAAAGTGCGTGAAAAATCCAATATTCCAATAATTCTATACACGGGTCAGGGAAGCGAAGAAGTAGCTGAATCAGCATTCAATATAGGAATAGACGATTATTTAAGAAAAGAAATGGATCCAAGTCACTACCAAGTATTAGCTAAGAGAATAAGACATGTAGTAGAGAAAAAAAGGACAGAAACGCTATATCAGAGAGTTGTTGAAGGAATTAGTGATGGACTCTGTATTGTAGTTAATGGAAAAATTGTTTACGCTAACCAAGTACAAGCTGATTTATTTGGTTTTAAGAACATAGAGGATATTTTAGGTGTCCGTGCAATTGATTTTGTTCATCCAGAAGACCGTGTAAAAGCAGAAAGTAGAATGAAAGAACGCGCTAAAGGGAATATATCACCTCCTTTTTACAAATATCGTATAAAACAAAAAAACGGTGAGATCCGAGAAGTTGAGGCCCTCGCAAACATTATCAAATATAATGGTAAAAAGGGATTTGTAGTATTAACAAGAGACCTTACTGAAAGATTAAAACTGGAAGAAGAGAAAAAGAAAAGCGAAGAAAGATTTAGACACATTATTGAGTTAGCGCCTGACGGAATAGTTACGGTATCATTGAATGGAATTGTTACCTCAGCAAACCCAGCATTTCTTGATATTACAGGATACGAAAAGGAAGAAGTAATTGGAAAAAGATTTTATCAATTAGGAACATTAAGAAAAATAGATTTAAGAAATAATCTAAGGATATTTTCACAAATAATTAGAGGAAAGATTCCCCCGCCCGTGGAATTTGTGTTTCAGTACAAGGATGGAACCCAGGGATGGGGTGAGGCTCATTTAGGTTTTATAGATAAAAATAAAGAAAAAGAGCTTATAGCCATTGTTAGAGATATAACTGAAAGAAAATGGGTTGAGAAAGAATTCAAAAAACATCAAGAAGAAGAAAAACAATTGGCCCATAAGAAGCATTTAGATACATCTAAAGAGGAGAAAAACCTATGGTCCACCCATTTAAACCCAGGCATTGGTGTAGAGTTACAAGACACATTATTCTTACTTAAAAACAATCTATTAACACTAAAAAAAGATCCATCAAAACTAGAAAAAATAATGGATATAATGGAATCATCATTAGACACAGCAAACATTCAACTTAAAGAATTATTTGAAGAAGAACAAGCCACAAAGTTACAACCTTGCAAAATATTTGATATACTAGAAAACACCCTAAATGAAGTACACATCCCAAACAAAATAATAATAAAGAAAAAATTTTCAGGAAAAAACCTTTTTTACGTAGACCCAACTAAACTGAAAAAAGCGATAAAAGATATTTTAAATACATCTGTAAAGTCATTGAATAAAAAAGGCACTATAAATATTAATTGTGAAACAGTAAAAGATACCCTTCTAATAGAAATAAATGATACAAGCCCTGTTTTAACACATGAAGATCAAAAAGCTCTTATGAGTAATGGGTACATCAAAAAGAAATCTATTTGTTATTCCATTAAAGAATGTAAAAAAAACATAGAAGAACACAAAGGGTCAATCTTTGTTAACTCTACAGAAGAAAAGGGGACCACATATACAATAGTACTTCCAAGAGATTATCGGTGTGATTTAGTTACTAATGAAGATCACTTCGAAATCCATGGATTAGTTTCTCAACGTTAATCATCAAAATAGCGCAGATTATTTATATATAAAATAACATAGAAGATAGATATAGAGAATAACTCTATATCGGGGATATAATGAACATAATAAAGAATACATCATTATTAATTAAATCAAGACCTGAAGCAATATTTATTTGGTCTTGGTGTACATTAATCGCCTGCTTAATAGTAGGCAGAGGTTATCCGCCTCTTAAGCCTACGTTTACAGCAATTGTATCAACGGCGCTCTTAACTGCATCAGCATACATTTACAATGATTTATGCGATGCTGATATGGACAAATATAACCCTGAAAAAAGGAATAGACCATTAGCTTCTGGAAAAGTGAGTACAAGTTTTGCCAAGTGGTTTATTGCCATCACAGGCATACTAGGATTAATCATCAGTTATTCAATCAATCTTTCAACATTCATTTTCAGCACCATGTACTATATTCTTTATATTCTCTACTCCTGGCCTAGAGTTAGATTTAAAAAAATATTTATTTTAAAAGAAATAATTACTTGTCTCGCTTGGCCTATTTTAGCCCTTGTGGGAATATATGCGGTTCAGGAGTCTTTTAATGCATCAGGAATGTATGCCGGTTTAATGATGGGGGTCTTTAGTTTTCTAGGATTACCTGCATTAAGCGATAGCTTTGATGAACAAGAAGATTCTATGTTTGAAGTTAATTCATTAGCGAGATCTCTCTCATGGAAGAGAAGAATTCAACTTTTAGGCATGGCCATTATATTAATGATGACAGTAACCATTCTTACTTATGCTCAACTTGGTTTCAATACATTACTTCCTATAACAATCATCGCCTCGAGTCTGATTCTGCTCAGATTTATTGTTCCGATTTATGATAAATTTGAGTGGACTAAAGTACAAAAAGTTAGATCCTTAACATACTACTATGTGATACTATCACAAATATTCATAGTTATGGGATCCTTGAACATTACTTTACCATTCTAAGTCAATAGCTTTTTAACAAATTTTCTTAAAACATACCCAGATCCTATTGCAGCATAGGCATACAATACACTATACAATAAAGCATCAATTGAGTTCATGTAAAAAAGGATAATCTTCTCTATAAGTATTGATTATGGAATAAAAAACAATATCATAGATTCATACTATTATTTAATATGAATTTTATCTTTTTATAGTCTTTTTGTTTTTTCTTTAGTACTGCTTCAATATTGAGAACGTATTTTTCTACTATTTTTGGGTTATCTGATAATGCTATTATTGGTGTCATTATACTCCATTTCTCCATCTCTGAAAGAATCAGCTTACTCTCAATGGTTGTCATATCTAAATCCATAATTATAACATCATAGGTTTTCCTGAGTTCTTTTAACGCGGTCTGACCATCATCCACATGTAGAACATTTATCGGTTGTTTTAGTTCCTCAATGCTCTCAATGATGAATTCGGATACTGTTATATTTTCTATTAATAAGAGGATTTGAGGAGGGTTAGAGTCTCTGGGCAATTCGATGTCTTCAGTAACATTTGATTTTTCTATAGTTTCTGTGTTTGAATCAGTTTCTAGCTCAGATTCCTTGGGTTGCTTATTAAATATCTCCGTAACTTTTTTCACTGATTTCATGAGTTTTTTGCGTGTTTTCTCTGGTTTTTTTTCATTTCTTGAAGAAGGTTTCTTGGTAGTATCTTTGAGGTTCATTGAAGGTATTGATTGTTTGTTGTCTTTGTTTTCTGTTTTCTTTTCCGTTTCAAGTTTTTTCTCTTTTGTTTTTTGGGTTTTTTGTTTTCGGAATGAATTTGATATTTCATTTTTATTACTTACTGGTTCTTTTCCGGTATGAGTTAGGGTCAGAGGTTTCTCGGTTAATATGTATGAAACTGAGTTTAGGTAGATTGCTTCTATGGTGGTGTATTTTTTATTGCATTTTATGCAGATCATTATGAGATTATTTTTTGATACAGCTGAGCCACAGCTTTGGCACTCAAAATAGGGGTCACTGATGCTATAGTAACTGGGGTTTCCTTCAAGATTGGTCTCGTCTAGAGTTTCATGGCATCTGGGACACCTTAGTAGGATGCCGTCTATAAACTCTTCTCGGGTCCCCCAGTACTCGCAGTCGGGATGATTAATGTCCTCTTTTCGACTTATACTTGTAGAGCCACATCGTGGGCACATTAAAACAGGCATATTGGCGTGGCTTCCACATTTTGGGCATAGAAGTACTATCCCTTTTTCTTGTCTAGTTATTACTTTTTTAGCTACCAGGCTATCAAGAAGCCTTAGTATCTCATTCTCATCATAGTAGTTTATAAAGCTCTCCAAGTTTCCAACCTTATGACCATTTTGGGTATACTTTACATCTATAGTCTGTTTATCTCGTTTTTCTAGTAGTTCGATGAAAAAAGATTCCTCTATAGTTAGCTCTGGGTTATTAACTACATCGTATCGACTATCATTCTTTTGTTCTTTGATCATGTTTTCCCCTAGAGCGGTTTATCCTTTCTTAGCTTGACTTGGGTAATAATAAAAACGGATTGAGTATATGGAATATTGATCTTCAAGAAAGGAGTTTGGTGCCGCCGGAGTGATTTGAACACTCGGCACCCCGGTCTTCAGCCGGGCGCTCTCCCAGGCTGAGCTACGGCGGCAAGTACTCTGATTAACTTCGCTAATAGCATAAAAGCCTTACTCGATGAGGTCTCGTTAATGATAATTACAACCTTTGACATATCTTAGCTATGTTCAAAGAATTATATGATAAACTT
>WJJC01000043.1 GCA_014729945.1 Candidatus Bathyarchaeota archaeon | reverse complement strand
GTTGAATTAAAAGACGATATAGTTGATGTTGCTCGTCCAGGAGACCGAATTACTATGACGGGGTCAATTAAACTACTTCCTAAATATGGTAGAGGGGGAGAACTCAGAACTTATGATATTCAAATTGATGCAAGTTTTTGTGAAGTAAGTGGTAGAGACCAAGAATTATTAGAATTGACGCCCGAAGATGAAGAAGAGATTCTTGAGATAGCAAGGGATCCCTTTGTTCATCAGAAACTTCTCAATAGTATAGCTCCCAGCATATACGGAATCGAGTACATCAAAGAATCAGTACTTTATCTTCTCCTTGGAGGAGTAGAAAAAGAATTAGAAGATGTTAGAATAAGAGGCGACATAAACGTTCTTCTAGTCGGAGACCCGGGTACGGCAAAAAGCCAGATGCTTAACTTCTCAGCCAAAGTAGCTCCCAGAGGACTAATGACGACTGGAAGAGGAAGTACAGCAGCGGGATTAACTGCTGCAGTAGTTAAGGAAGGTGGTACAGGTAACTTTGTTCTAGAAGCCGGGGCACTCGTATTAGCGGATAAAGGAATATGTTGTATTGACGAGATCGATAAAATGCGTGATGAGGATCGTGGTGCAATACACCCCGCCATGGAGCAACAAATAGTTCCCATCGCCAAAGGTGGTATAGTCGCCACGTTGAACGCAAGATGTAGTATATTAGCTGCTGCTAACCCTACTCTGGGCAGATATAACCCATATCAAACGATAGCTCAAAACATTACACTCCCAGTAACAATACTAAGCAGATTCGATCTCATATTCATATTAAGAGATACACCCGACAGTCAGCTAGATAATGAGATAGCGGGTCACATCTTAGGGCTTCACAAGAACCTGAAAAGCTCAATAGCGCCATTAGATAACCAGATGATGAGAAAATATATCAGCTACGCAAAGAGACTGAAACCAAGACTCACAGATCCCGTGATTGAGCGATTCCAAGAGTTCTATGTACAGATGAGAAACGCCAGTATGGAAGGAGGTGAAGCTTCAGCAGTTGCGATAACAGCTCGACAACTTGAAAGCCTTGTCAGGATGGCGGAGGCAAGGGCAAGAGCCCATCTTAGAGAAGAGGTAACCATCGAGGACGCAGAGGGGGTAATTAACCTGATGCAGAAGAGTCTAGAACAGGTTGGAGTAGACGTAGCGACAGGGCAAATAGACATAGATATATTGTATACAGGTAAGCCACGTAGTCTACAGAATCAGTTACAGAAAGTATTGCAAGTGGTTTCAGAGATGGAGAGAATAAGCGGATCAGTTAAGGAATCAGACCTATATGAGGCGTTAAGCAGCGACTATGGTATTAGTAGAAGCGAGGGAGCTAAACTCATCAGTGTACTGGTTAAGGATGGTACCATCTACATGCCGCGTCCAGGGTACTATAGGAGAACAGACTAGTTTCACCTATCTCCCACCTACTTTTTCCAACGCTTCTTTTTTACATTAGAATACCCTGTGAAAGAATATGACCTCAGATCTACCTCTCAACTATGATCCTGTTCCCTATTTAGAACAAATAAATGAGCCGTGGATCAAATACAATATTAAAAGAATACAAAATAAAGAAAACAGTAACGAGTTTAAAGAATTAATCCAGAATCCTAGAATTCAATCACTAGTCGATGAGTGTATAAATTGGCCAGATCCACCTTTAAAGAGACATAATGATGCGAAACACCCAATTCATAAGATAGGGGTATTAGCTGATTTAGGGTTAGATATCCGAGACGAATGGATAAAGGCATTGACAGATCTAATCATCGAACATAGATCTGAGGATGGCTTTTTTTTGTCTAACATTGAAATGCCAGAAAAATGGGGGGGGAGAGGAACAGGAGAACTAACATGGTTTCTATGCGATACACCTATTCTGATATATTCACTGCAAAAATTCGGAATAAATAACGAATACATTAAGGAGGCAACACGTATGCTAGTTTGGTTAGCCGAGAACAATGGTTGGAGGTGTAGGGGAGAGAACCAGAATTTTAAGGGTCCTGGGAAAAAAGTGGATTATTGTCCATACGCTAATCTCATTGCATTGAAAGCCCTCAGCCTAAGTGATTATAGGGATACTGACGCTGTTCGAAATGGCATTGATTCTCATATTCTACAATGGGAAAACAGGAATATTGGAAGGATTAGAATGTTTGGCATCGGGTCAACATTCAAGAAACTCAAGTATCCTAATGTATGGTACGATATTCTACATGTAGTAGAGGTGTTAAGCAGATATCCCTATGCTCTTGAATATCAACAATTCTGGGAGATGTGGGAAATAATAAAAAAGAAACAAACATCAGGAGGTGGCTTCGTACCTGAGTCCATATGGCGAGCCTGGAGTGACTGGAGCTTTGGGCAGAAAAAAGAACCATCACCGTGGATGACTCTAAGAATACTAGAAATAGCAGACAGGATAAAACAATATTCATAAATTAATAATTAATATAAGAATTAACAAAAAGAAGTTATTTTATCTTATATTATAACCATCGAACAATATGTCAGTGCCTTCAGAAAAGGATTATTCAAAAATACTTATAAAAACACAGGCAGACAGTCAGGATAATCAAAATTGGAGAGTCAATATTTTTAATCAATATTAGCAAGGTTTTCTATATATGGTCTTTTCACAAATACCATAGAACCACAATAAAACTTAGATATATATACATAGAAGTTATCTGCTCAAACAGTGGTTAAGTAGCAGAGGTAACAAAAACGGAGCCCGTGTTTAATAAACACCATTTCTAGAACTTGAAAAATCGCTGATTAATTCAGTCGAAGACGTAAGATATTTAATGAACTCATCTCGAGGCACTTTCAAAGTAAGATATTATACAAATTAATGCACTCACTTCTCAAAAACTTTTTTAGTAAAATATATTAACACTATATTATTTTATTTATATATGAATAAAAAAATAGTCATTGCGGGATTTGGGTTGACAGTATATCTATTACTCGGCGTATGGCTGTTTACTGTTTATTCGCCTTCATTCAAGGACCAATACTATGAAATTACATGCGAGTTTGAAGATAACATACCAAACACCATAGAAGTATATCAACGTAAAAACTATGAAGGACCCTACTTGAAGCCCTCAAAAGAAGTAGAAAACTATCAAGAGTTTCTTGATGCCTGTCTTAAATCTGGTGAAACAGTGTATACAGTACATGATACACAGATGAGCAAATATCTAAAGTGGACCGATTATTACTATGTTTGGTCTGAGGAAGAAAACGTTTACATCAAATATGTGTTCAAAATTCAACCAGAGCAAATCTCCATCAACAACATCCAGTGGTCCTTAACTTAGCTAAGACTCAGAATAACCTTTTTAAAAATATAGCATAATTAGCCAAATGTAGCATAATTGCGCGCGGTTACGGTTCATCCCGAGACATTTTTGTTCAATTAGCCTCGACTCAACCAGTTCATCATTAATATAATGTCCAATTTAGGGGTCCATGTATGGAGTCTCTGAGACTGTAATATGGGTGACTGTCTAGGTTCTGTGCGTTTGCTTAGGCCTTCCTGTTCTAGTGTGTAGGCGTATAGGCTTCTGAGGTTCCTAGCGATTTCTCTATTCTCAAGAAAGCGTATTCTTTGCTTAACGCCTTGTACCATTGGGCTAGGGTTTCTTCATCTAATTCATATAGTGGTGTACCTGTGATCTCATCTCATTTCTTCAAGGTGGCGAGGTAAACATTTTTAGTGTTCTCAGTTACTGATCTAAGAGTGAAATAGTTTGAGAAAAGGGTCTCGTTATCAGGTAACATATCATAACTACCGTGGAAAATGTGGGTATATTAGCTTAC